>CAIOPD010000104.1 GCA_903860085.1 uncultured Pseudomonadota bacterium | reverse complement strand
GCACCGCCCACAGAAACTCCAATGACATCGGTGGTATGGTAAACACGTAAATTAGCGCCATGAATCAGCAAAGCTGCAGTATTAGAAAACGCCTCGTCATTAGCTGCTACAGTTACAGCAGTAGGCAAACCGCGGACCAGTTCCGCAGCAAAACTTGGCCCTGATAACGCGCCCCAGTGCTGGCCCGTAACCTTAGGATCACCCAACTCCTCAAGGGCAACTTCATAAGGCAGTTTGGCCGATTCCGGCTCCAAGCCTTTATGCGCCCAAACAATAGGTGCTGTGCAACCGAGCGCCTTGATATTTTTGAGTATGGGTCTAAAGCCGGCTGTAGGCACTACAGAAAGAATTAAATCAGCACCAAGTAAAGCTGTCGCCAAGTCATCTTCAACCTGCAATTGATCATTAAATTTAAAGTCACCCAAATACAATGGGTTAGCACGCGCTTTGCGCATCCCTGAAACATGGCCAGCATTTCTAGCCCAAAGCGAGACTGGATGACGTTCGCTGATATTCATAGCTAACGCAGTACCCCAAGCACCTGCACCTAGAACAACAATTTTCTTAGGAGTTGCCTTTACCATCTATTCAGCACCCCATATTGATGAATTTAAAATATAACCGATAGCACCATCTCTATGCTTCACTTTAAGCCAGCCATTACTTGGCATAATCTCCAGCACCTCAAGCACTAAATCTTTTTCAATCGTGGCTACAAGTTTAGATGTAGGGTCAGGAGCCAATCTAATTTCTGCACTATTAACCTTAACCAGCACCATACGTTTACTTGATAACTGCTTCGCTTCCACCCAGCTCATTGTGCCTTGTGCGTCACGCACTTTTAGCCAATCACCAAGATTGACGATCACTTCTACCGGATAAAACTGACTAAGCAGCAAAGTTTTCTTAGCCGCTGAAGATGGTGCGTCATAAAGCACGGCTTTAGGCACCGTCACTGAGCGAAACTCTAGCGCAGACGCCGCAACAGGCATCAGCACTAGCGCCCAAACTACAATTAACTTAGCGAGCGATGCCACTAATATCCTAGTGCTTTGCTTTCTCTTCTGAGCTCTCTGCTTGCTGTTGTTTTTGTTGTGCAAACAGCGCTTCAAAGTTGATAGGATTCAGCAAGACTGGCTGAAAACCAGCACGTACCACTAAGTCAGAAACTGTTTCACGTGCATAAGGGAACAAAATGTTAGGGCAGGTAATACCAACAATCATTTCTATATTGTCTTCTGGCACATTGCGAATTTGAAAAATACCAGCTTGCGTAACCTCAACCAAAAACACGGTTTTATCTTCAATTTTTGAAGTAACAGTCACTTTAATCGCCACTTCAAAAACTCCGTCTTCCAACATTTGAGCAAAGTTACCTAGCTCAATGCCAATTTGCGGTTGCGTGCGATCAGTAAAGATTTGTGGCGCATTAGGAATTTCTAATGAAGCATCTTTGACGTAAATTTTTTCAATGCTGAAACCAGCTTGTTGAGGTTGTTCTGCCTTGTTATCTTCTTTTGCCATTATTTTCTACTTAGGTTAGGGGTTAAATTTATAAGGTGCTTATTTTAGCAGAATTTAAGCGTCAAGACTTCTCGGTGCTTACAAGACCTTACAGTAGCCACCAGCACTTTACTATACCAACAGTTGGTCTAACTCTCCTGCCAAATCCAAGGCACGCAGATCATCAAAACCGCCAATATGCAGATCATTAATATAAATTTGCGGCACCGTACGCCGACCAGACTTTTCCATCAAAGCCATACGTAAATCAGGATCCAAATCAACCCGGATTTTATGAATGCTCTCCACACCCTTGCTGAGCAATAAACGCTCTGCATTATGGCAATATGGGCAGGTTGCAGTAACGTACATGGTGATATTGGCCATTAGCTTATCGCCTTCGCTACAGTTTTAACTACTGGCAACTTAGCAGCTACCCACGCTACAAGACCGCCATCCAAGTTATGTACTTGAGTAAACTCGGCCTTATGTAAAATCGCACACGCTTTAGCCGAGCGCATCCCACGCTGACAATTTACCAAAATGGGTTTGTTTTTGTACTTTTTAAGTTCAGCCAAACGATCGTTCAAGTTACTTAGTGGAATATGAAAAGCTTCAGCAATATGGCCTCCAGAAAACTCGCTATCATCCCGCACATCTAGAACTATTGCATTTGAACGATTAATTAAAGTGACTGCATCTGCAGGACTTAAATTAGGCACACCATCCGCATTTTTTTTAAGCATAGGCAATAGCAACATTATGCCGGAACCTAAAGCCAAGCCAATTAACAAGATATTACTTCTAAAAAATTCCACACACTTCCTCTCAATATTTTATCTCTTTAACATGGTGCCATAGCTCCAAAATTCAAGCTTAGCTTAATACAAACTTCTAAGCTGATTTTACGTGTAAATAAGCTAAAATGGTGGTATTGCAATCAAAATATTAAAGCGAAAGATTATGCTCCCAGCCATAAACACTACACCTGTCTGCCTCATTATTTTAGACGGTTTTGGTTATCGTGAAGAAGAAGCAGATAACGCAATTGCGCAAGCCCGCAAGCCGAATATAGATGCGCTATGGAAAGCTTACCCACATTCATTAATTAACGCATCTGAGCATTACGTGGGATTGCCTGACGGTCAAATGGGCAACTCTGAAGTAGGTCACCTTAATATAGGTGCGGGACGTGTCGTATTTCAGGACTTTGAGCGCATCAACAACAGCATTGCTAGCGGCGATTTTTTTGAGAATGCGATGCTAAAGGCAGCTTTACTTGAGCTAAAGCATAACAATAAAGCCTTACATATTTTTGGCCTGCTTTCAGATGGTGGCGTTCACAGCCACCAAGATCATATCCACGCTATGCTGGAAATGGCGGCTAAACTTGGGTTGACTAAGGTGTATGTACATGCGTTCCTAGATGGCCGTGACACGCCACCCGTGAGTGCGACTCCATTCCTAGCAAAGCTTGAAGCTAAAATAAAAGCATTAGGTGTAGGTAAAATTTTGTCTATTTGTGGACGTTTCTACAGCATGGATCGTGACAAGCGCTGGCCAAGGGTGGAGACCGCCTACACACTAATTACAGAGGGT
>CAIOPD010000103.1 GCA_903860085.1 uncultured Pseudomonadota bacterium | reverse complement strand
TGGCGGGTGTTGAGCTAAATACTTTACGAATTAATTAAATGCCGCGTAATAGCTCGTTAATGCCTACTTTACCAAGTGTTTTTTCATCTACTTTTTTCACGATTACAGCGCAATAGAGACTATAAGTGCCGTCTTTAGAAGGTAAGTTACCTGCAACGACTACTGAACCGGCTGGAACGCGACCGTAAGTTACGCTGCCAGTTTCACGGTCGTAAATTTTGGTTGATTGGCCGATATAAACGCCCATTGAAATCACGCAGTTATCTTCCACAATTACGCCTTCAACCACTTCAGAACGTGCACCGATAAAACAATTGTCTCCAATAATGGTTGGGCCAGCTTGCACAGGCTCTAATACACCACCAATACCTACGCCACCAGACAAATGGACGTTTTTACCAATTTGCGCACATGAGCCTACAGTTGCCCAAGCATCCACCATAGTGCCTTCACCTACATAAGCACCAATGTTCACGAATGAAGGTAACAGCACCGCATTTTTACCGATAAATGAACCGCGGCGCACCATTGCTCCAGGCACTACGCGAAAGCCGCCAGTTTTAAAATCTTCAGCAGTGTAATCAGCAAATTTTGCTGGCACTTTGTCAAAATACTGCGTACAGCCACCGTCTAACAGTACATTGTCATCTAAGCGGAATGATAGCAATACTGCCTTTTTGAGCCATTGGTGCGTTTCCCAATCCTGAGTAGCGCCAACGCGGCTAGCTACACGAAGTTTTCCAGAATCAAGGTCAGCGATTACGCTTGCCACAGCTTCTTTTACTTCACGGCTAGCGTTAGCGGGATTGATGTTCGCGCGGTCTTCAAATGCGTCTTCAATAATGTTTTGTAATTGACTCATGATGGGGTAGGTAGTATTCCAAATAAAAATGTATAAATAATGCGTAAAAAGCAAAAGCGGTATTTTACCCTAAACTATTCAAAAATTTAGCACTCTGGGTATAGTCAGCCAGTAGCTAGCTAATCTAGCGGTGCTAAGGCTTATTTGCCCGCACCCATTTTAGCGGCGTCGTATAGTGGACGTACTTTTGGCATCAGCGCTCGCAATTCGTTAATGCGGTTGGCATTGGCTGGGTGGGTGCTTAAGAACTCAGGGGATTTAGCCTCACCTTGAGCATTCATTTTTTGCCAGAGCGTAATTGCTGCTTCTGGGTTATAGCCAGCTCTTGCTGACAATTCTAAGCCGATTTTATCAGCTTCAGTTTCCTGTTCACGACTGTTCGGTAAGGCAAAAAACAACTTCGAACCTAAGCTAGCGGCTTGCGTTGTTGCATTGCCTGCTAAGGCGCTGGTACCCTTAGTGAAAAATAGCGCCATCGCTTGTAGTCCAAATTGTTGAACGTAAGCTTGTGACATACGTTCGCGACCGTGCTCACGCAGGGCATGCGCGATTTCATGGCCAATGACCGCACTTAATTCATCGTCTGTGGGGTGTAACTTATCAATGAGTCCACTCAATACCATAATTTTTCCGCCGGGCATGCAGTAGGCATTCACTTGGTCACTTTTTTCTACATTGACCTCCCACTTCCATTGCGTGGCATCAGGTCTAAATGCAGAGACTTGTCCAATGAGGTTGTTGGAAATTCTTCGTACGCGCTCCAATTGAGGTTGGTCAATATTGAGGGTGTGTGATTTCTCAGCAGTATTTAATGTTTGCAGATAGGTTTTGCTCGACATGCTTGTTATTTGTGAGGCTGGCATTAACAGTAACTGTGAGCGCTTGACGCCAGAGATACTGTCTTTAGTGGTTGTGGCGCAACCACTAATGAAGCTCACAGTGAGAAGTGCTAATAATGCGGATTTAATCATAGGTGAAGTTGCAGTTTTAATAACAATTTCCGGTCAGAATGAAACTTGTGAGCCAAGCTCCACCACGCGATTAGGTGGCAACTTAAATTGATTGGTAACAGTTTCAGCTGATCTAAATAAGCCAATAAATATTTTCTTACGCCAAAAAGCCATTTCTGTTTTTTCATTGGCAATTAAAATTTCTTTACCGACAAAGAATGACGTATCCATAGAATCTAATATCAAACCTTGATCCGAACATAACAGCAAGTCACGTGGTAAATCTGGTTCATCTTTGAAGCCGTAGCGCACAATCACTTTATAAAAGTCATGTGGCAGAATTTCCACTTCTACGCGTTCATGTGGTCGCGCATGCGGAAATTCTAGAAACTTCACGGTTAAGATAACCACGCGTTCATGCAGTACTTTGTTATGTTTTAAATTGTGCAGCATGGCATGAGGCACGCCATCTGGATTGGGTGTTAAAAATAAGGCCGTACCTGGCACTCGTGCTGGCGGATGAGCACCTAAAGCTTCAATAAATGGCTCTAGCGCCATGGCATCATTCTTTAGGTGCAGGTATAACATACTGCGACCAGTTTTCCAGGTATTCATCAGTGTGAAAATGACAATCCCAATCACTAAGGGCACCCATCCACCATCTGGAATTTTTAACACATTGGCACTAAAGAATGCTACATCTACTGTCAGAAATAGAACCACTAAAGCGCCGGTTCGTGATTTACTCCACCCCCACATGTGGTGAAACACCATACCTGCTAATAATGAGGTGATCACCATGTCACCGGTGACAGCAATGCCATAGGCCGCCGCTAGGTTTCCGGAAGACTTGAAGCCAAGGACTAAGGCCATTACGGCCAACATTAAACCCCAATTGATACGTGGCATATAGATTTGCCCTTCATGACTTTCTGAAGTGTGCTCTACGTGCATGCGTGGTAAGTAACCCAACTGAAGGGCTTGGCGCGATACTGAAAATGCCCCAGTAATGACAGCTTGTGAGGCAATGACCGCTGCTAATGTGGCCAATATAATCAGTGGAAACAACATCCACTCAGGCGCTAGTAGGTAAAAAGGGTTTTTAACACTCTCGGGGTTCAGCAATATTAAAGCACCTTGGCCAAAATAGTTCAGTACTAGCGATGGTAGCACTAAGCCAAACCATGCCAAGCGTATCGGGAAACGACCGAAATGGCCCATGTCTGCGTACAAAGCTTCTGCGCCGGTGACGGATAGCACTACAGCACCAAGTGCCACAAATGCTATCCATGGGCTGACTGTAAAAAATTGCAGGGCGTAAATTGGGTTAAGCGCATGCAAAATGGAGGGATTTTGCAAAATACTGCTCATCCCAAGTACGGCTAAGGTGCCGAACCATAACAACATAATGGGGCCAAAAAAAGCACCGACTAAAGCTGTGCCCTTACTTTGTGCCCAAAACAGTATGAAAAGCACGACTAAAGTCACGGGTAAAATCAGTGGGTGCAGCATAGGTGCCGATAACTCTAAACCTTCTACGGCTGACAAGACTGAAATCGCTGGGGTGATCATGCCGTCGGCATAAAACATACAGGCGCCTAGAATACCTAGCAGCATAATAGTGCGTTGTTTCTTTAGGTTACTTCCAGCATTGTGACTGGCCAATGCCAGTAATGCCATAATGCCGCCTTCACCGCGGTTGTCAGCGCGCATAATAAAAACAACGTACTTGACTGATACCACCATAACCAAGGCCCAAAAAATCAGCGATAAGATGCCATACATATTGGTCGCAGTGAGTGGCACGGGATGCATGCCAGCAGAAAACACTTCTTTCATGGTGTACAAAGGACTAGTCCCGATGTCACCAAATACCACGCCAAGGGCGGCTAAGGTTAAGGCGGAAATTTTTGTTTTATTGCCAGAAGTTGATGACATTAAAAGGGTATGTTGAATTTGATAAGACCGCCATTATCAATCAACTTAAATACTAAACCAATAGATTTTTACTGATTCATGAAGAATGTATGAAAGCAAAATTCATGCTGGGGCTGTGAAGCTTGCTACGCCACACTTTTAGAGTATTAACTAAGGATTGGTCTTATTGATTGTGGCATCTGCTGTCCCTATGCCAAAGCTTAGGGAGACTTGATCGCCTGCTGTAAGTTGTTCGCTAGTGTTGATAATATTGCCAAGTTTATCTTGTACAAAGGCATAACCGCGACTGAGCACTGCTTGTGGATTGAGGTGACTCAAATTTTGACTAACGCGAAGTAGGTTTTGTTGTTTATTACGTAATTGCTGATTGATAGAGGCGTTCAGGCGGTAAGCACTTTGTGCCAGTTGAATTTTTTGTTGGGTGATTTGTTGTAGCGGTGAGATTAATCTTCGCGCTAGGTAATCTAAGGTTTGCGCTCGCTGTGCTAGCAAATATTGCATATTTTTGCCTAATTGCTGTTGCATCTGTTGTAGGCTGTTGAGTAGACCTTCACGAGACGGTGTCGCCAGTTCTGCTGCTGCTGTTGGGGTTGCGGCACGTATATCTGCTACAAAGTCACAAATGGTAAAGTCTGTTTCGTGGCCAAC
>CAIOPD010000102.1 GCA_903860085.1 uncultured Pseudomonadota bacterium | reverse complement strand
TGAAATGGGTTTGGTAAACGTCGAATTGATGATTCCATTTGTACGCACGCTGGCTGAAGCCAAAGCGGTCACAGAAATCATGGCTGCTAACGGCCTAAAACGCGGTGAAAATGGCCTTCGTTTAATTATGATGTGTGAAATTCCATCCAATGCTTTATTGGCAGAAGAATTCTTAGCCTACTTTGATGGTTTCTCTATCGGATCAAATGACCTGACCCAATTAACATTGGGCATGGATCGCGATTCAGGTATCTTGGCTGACGGTTTTGATGAGCGTAATGATGCAGTAAAAGCCTTGATTAAAATGGCGATTAATACCTGTAATCGCTTAGGTAAATACGTAGGAATCTGCGGTCAGGGTCCATCTGACCATCCAGACTTTGCTGAATGGTTAGTCTCTGAAGGCATACAATCAATGTCATTAAACCCTGACACTGTTGTTGCTACATGGCAAAGACTCACTAAGAAATAATAGAAAAAGATGCTTAATCGCACCGTATTCTTTATTTCTGACAGTACCGGCATTACTGCCGGTGCCTTAGGTAAATTACTAGAGCATTTTCCACGCACACACTTTACGCAGGTAAGGTTGCCGTTTACTGACACGCTGTTAAAAATTCAGCATGCGCAGGAGGAAATCCTTCAGGCAACCAAGCAAGACAATGGTCGTCCAGTAGTAATCATGTCATTGGGTGATATTGCTTTGCGCAATGCGCTTAAACAATCAAATGCTTACTTTATTGATCTATTCTCAACTTTTATAGATCCATTAGGTGAAGAGCTAGAACAAATGCCACTGACCGGATCAGGTATTGCGCATAGTATTACTCGCAGTAGCTACCACGACCGTATGGAAGCGATTAACTACACGTTGAATCACGATGACGGCATGACGAACTCCGGCTTTGAAGAGGCACAAGTCATCCTAATCGGTGTTTCGCGATGCGGAAAAACTCCTACTAGCATTTATCTAGCCATGCAGTTTGGCATTAAAGCAGCTAATTATCCGCTGATTCCAGAAGATTTTGAACGCGGTACTTTGCCAGCGATTTTGCACAAGCACCTAGATAAAATATTCGGCTTAACCATCAAACCCGAGCGCCTACACTCCGTTCGCAGTGAGCGCAGACCAAATAGCGTATATGCGTCTTTAGACAATTGTCGGAAAGAAATTACCACCGCTGAAAATCTAATGCTGAACTCTGGTATTACTTGGGCAGACTCGACTAGCCGCTCTATTGAGGAGTTATCGGCGATTATTTTAGAGAAAATCAATCATAACGTTTAGCTATTTATATACAGAGTTCGTTTAGTTAGCGTTTATAAGAACCTGTAAAAAAGCCTCCCCGTAACGCTCCAACTTAGCTTGACCTACTCCACTGATATTAGCCATTTGAGATAAATTGGTCGGTCTACGATTAAGGAATTCCAACAAAGTACTATCGTGGAAAATCAAATAAGGTGGCACACCTTGATCGCGCGCCAATTCGGTTCGCTTGTCTTTGAGCAGATACCATAATGGATCTTCGCTCACTGCCACATATGCCTCTTTAGCATTAGCGCCACGCCCAGCTTTACTCACTTTGCGTTTGACCACTTCATTATCACGACGCAACCAC
>CAIOPD010000101.1 GCA_903860085.1 uncultured Pseudomonadota bacterium | reverse complement strand
TCGCGCTTGGCCACGTAAATTTTTAATCACGCCCTGTAGGCGGTCGGTTAAGTTTTCTAGCATGACGCACTCTTACTATTGATTAGATGCCCAATTTTACATCAAGCTATTATGTTTGAAGCATATTTAAGCCATAATTGCATTATGCAAAAATTAATCTCTTACTTAGCAGTAGTATTTATCTATTTGGCAGTTGCCACGGACTTTTGGCGTTGCGCTAAAACCCCTGCCAGCGTGCGTTACCTAAAGCTTCATACCAGCATGATTGCGCTTGCTTTGATTATTCATGGCTGGCTTTTATACCAAGTCATTTTTGACCATGGTTATAATTTGGGGTTATTTAATGTCTTATCAGCAATCTCTTGGCTGACCGTTCTGATTTATTGGATTGCCGATCTCAAGCACGAACTGACTAACTTACAAGCTTTTGTATTGCCACCCGCAGCCATTTTTGCGCTATTGCCAGCATCCAATGTGACTGATCGCGTGCTACCTACCGCTGAATCTAGCCTTTTCTTAGCGCACATCAGCATTGCCTTACTGGCCTATAGCTTATTTACCTTTGCCGCCGTACATGCGCTACTCATGACGATTGCTGAACGTAGCTTGCATAACAAACCCACCCTAATTAAATTACCCAGCTTTCCTCCGCTGATGGCGATGGAAACCTTACTGTTCAGAATTATCATCATGGGCTTTGTTTTGCTCACCATTACGCTGGTGAGTGGCATGGTATTTTCAGAGCAGATCTTTAATAAGCCGATGCAGTTTAGTCACAAGACCATCTTTTCGATAGCCAGTTGGTTGATTTACGCTAGCCTGCTGTTTGGCCGCTATCGTTACGGTTGGCGTGGCATTAAAGCCATTCGCTGGACGCTGGCTGGATTTCTGCTATTGTTACTAGCCTACATAGGCAGCCAGTTTGTATTGCAAATTATATTGGGGCGCTAGTACTTTAGCGCGTTGAAGTTTAGCGCAAACTTATCTGTGCCCAAGCTTGCTGCGTTGCATACGCTGCTAAAGTTGGATCTGGATCGACCGCAACTGGATGAGTGACCAACTTCATCAACGGCAAATCGTTGTGTGAATCACTATAGAAATAACTCACCTCAAAATCTGACAATTGCTGACCGTGCGCTTCCAACCACTCGTTGATGCGCGTCACCTTACCCTGCTGAAAGCTAGGCACGCCGGTAACACCACCCGTATATTCACCATTAACCATTTCAGGTTCTGTACCAATTAAATGCTCAATACCATAAGCCTCGGCAATTGGTTTAGTCACAAAACTATTTGTGGCCGTAATCACCAAGCACAGATCGCCCTGGGCTTTATGTTGATCTACCAAGTCCTGGGCTTTTTGCATCATCATGGGTCTTATCACTTGCTGCATAAACTTGACATGAAGCTGATCTAAGAATTTTTTGGGGTGCTGCGATAAGGGTCTTAATTGAAATTCTAAAAATTGGACAATATCTAAATTCCCATTTTTATAATCTAAATAAAACTGCTCATTACGCTCATGATGGGTTTTAGCGTCAAGCAAACCTTCGTTAATTAAAAATAAGCTCCAACTGTAGTCGCTATCGCCTGCCAGCAAAGTGTTATCTAAATCGAATAAGGCTAAATTTTGTTTTTTCATATTAAATTTTCTTGTCATTTAAGGCATTTGTCGCGGAAAGCACTAAAAAAACACCTAGTAAAATAATGGTCAGCGCTAACAACTCCTCGTTTGAAACATATTCGTTTGCTAACCAGATGCCAACAATAAAAGCCACGATAGGGTTAATAAAAGTATTGCTGCTGGCAACCAAAGGACGCACTGTTTTAAGTAAATATAGATAGGCGCTATAGGCTACTAGAGAACCGAGTACGATTAGAAATAACAGCGCCAACCAAGACTTTACACTTACAGTTTGTGGCCAACTTTCTCCACTCACTGCGCTCGCCAGCATAAGCACCGCTCCACCCGCCAACATTTGTGCAGCACTCGCCATTAACCCTTGAGGCATCGCTAAGCGCCTACCCCAAACCGAGCCAAATGACCAGCTAGCAGCGGCCAGTATCAACAATAGGGCACTCATTGTATCGCCATGCAAACTGCCACCTAAGTTCAAGATGGCGATTCCAACCAAACCAAAGACAATGCCTAACCACTCTTGACGGCTGATTTTACGCCCGCTTACGGAAGAGAAAATCGCCATCCAAATCGGGGCGGTAGCAATAGAAAGCGCAGCCACGCTGGAAGAAACCGTTTGTTGCACATAGCAAACAGTGCCGTTACCCACTGCCGGCAACAACAAGCCGACAACGCTAGCACCTAACCATTGCTTTAGCGTTGGGTTAGGGGCACCTAAGCTACGCATCACAATATATAAAATTGCACCAGCAACGCTAAAACGTACCCCTGCCATCAAAAATGGCGGGAAGCTTTCCAAACCAAAACGAATGGCTAAATAAGTAGAGCCCCAAATAAAGTAGGTACAAAATAGCGCTAATGTAACCAATACTTGTTGGCGCCCGATACCCAACTTTTGTAATTGTGAATTTAGTAAAATAGGTGACTTCCAGAAATTTTATAATTGAGGCAGCCTGTCGCTTAAGCGCGGGCTGCCTCCTGCTTTAAATTAAAGTTGTGGATGTGCGCGCTCTGATTTTGATTGAATCTTATTAAGCGCATTCAAATAAGCTTTGACTGAGGCCACTACAATATCGGTATCTGCACCCTGGCCATTCACAATACGTCCGCCTTTAGACAAACGTACCGTCACCTCGCCTTGCGCATCGGTACCACTGGTAATGTTATTGACTGAATAAAGCTGCAATTCTGCGCCGCTTTGCACCATCGTCTCAATCGCTTTAAAAGCTGCATCCACCGGACCACCCCCATCAGACTCAGCGCGATTTTCTACGCCATTTTCTGATAGTGTTATTACTGCATGAGGCACTTCACCTGTCACAGAGGCTACCTGCAAATATACCAACTTAAAGCGCTCTGCTGTTTCAGACACAAATTCATCGCTTACCAAGGCATGCAAATCTTCATCAAAAATTTCAGATTTTTTATCTGCCAAAGTTTTAAAGCGAGCAAAAGTAGCATTCAACAAATCTTCTGTTTCGAGCTCTATACCCAACTCTTTTAAGCGGGTTCTGAACGCATTGCGTCCAGACAATTTACCTAATGTCAATTTGTTGGCGCCCCAACCCACGTCTTCGGCGCGCATGATTTCATAGGTTTCACGGTGCTTCAACACGCCATCCTGATGGATGCCAGACTCATGCGCAAAAGCATTAGCACCAACAATCGCTTTATTTGGCTGGACTGGGTATCCGGTAATGGTAGACACCAATTTGCTAGTTGGCACAATTTGGGTAGTATCAATGCGCGTTGTCAAATTAAACACATCGGCACGTGTTTTAATCGCCATCACAACTTCTTCTAGGCTCGCATTACCAGCGCGCTCACCCAGGCCGTTAATGGTACATTCTACTTGACGGGCACCACCCATTACCGCTGCCAAAGAGTTGGCCACAGCCATACCCAAGTCATTATGGCAATGTGTAGACCAGACTACTTTATCGCTATTGGGCACACGCGAAATCAGTTCACGCATACGCTCTCCCCAAGGAGCAGGAATTGAATAGCCTACGGTATCTGGCACGTTGATGGTAGTCGCGCCGGCCTGAATTACTGCGTCAAATACGCGAATCAAGAAATCCATATCGGAGCGCACAGCATCCTCAGCAGAAAATTCTACATCCGTTGTATATTCTAACGCCCATTTAACCGCCTGTACGGCACGCTCAACCACTTGATCTTCAGTCATGCGCAGCTTATTTTCCATATGGATTTTGCTGGTTGCAATAAAAGTGTGAATGCGTCCATGTAACGCAGGCTTAATGGCTTCACCGGCACGTCGAACATCATTCTCACTCGCGCGAGCAAGTGAGCACACGGTGGCAGTTTTGATGATTTTTGCAATTTCTTGTATGGCTTCAAAATCACCCTGACTGGCGGCAGCAAAGCCGGCTTCAATCACATCCACACCCAAGCGCTCAAGTTGACGCGCAATGCGAACTTTTTCCTCTTTGGTCATAGCTGCGCCTGGACTTTGCTCACCATCGCGCAAGGTGGTATCAAAAATAATAATTTGGTTTTGTTTCATGGTTATTACCTAATTTTTTACTACATCAATGTGGGGTTAAATTCTTTTGGAAGAATTTAGATCTGTTTTTGGCTCAAACTTATTACTAAGTGAGCAGTGCCGCACGTTTCCGCACCGCACTTATTCAAGTTTTGGGGTGTTGGCGCGCTATCGCAGAGTGCGAGCGCGCAGCGCTAATAATCTTGATGTACGCAGCTTATGACTAGGCAACGCTGCAAAGCGCAGTGCCAGAATTTTTCGCACAAATAATGCGCTGGCGATGAGGCTCAACGCACAAAAAATATTCAATATAGTGATATTAGACATGGTGATAGAAATATAGTGTTTTTTAAAGCATTCTGCAAGCATTTAGCCACTTGAATTTATGATCCTAATAATCCATAAATAAGATACATGGCAATGTTGACATGCACTTACCGATTAAAGCGTTCTCGCACCCATAGTATATAGCCAGAAAACGCATACACCGTCATCACAAAAAATAGCACTTCGGGTGGGCTGTATGACACCAGCACGATGGCTAACAGAATGCCTAAAATGACAATAAACGGCACGCTACTTTTTAAGTTAATATCTTTTCCACTGTAATAGCGTAAATCGCTGACCATAGAAACGCCGGCAAATACGGTAATGCCCCATGCCATCCATTTCATTTGAAGCACGCCGAAAAATATATCACGCCCACTGACGCCATATTCATATGAGACCCAAACAAAACCCGCCAGTAAGGCAGCAGCAGCCGGGCTAGGCAACCCTTGGAAATAGCGCTTATCCTGATGTGCATCATCTAATTTTGTATTAAATCTTGCTAAACGCAATGCTGCACAAGCACAGTAAACAAAAGCTGCCAACCAGCCTAATTTTCCTAGTGGCTTTAATGCCCACACGTAAAGAATGAGCGCCGGAGCAACACCAAATGAGACCATATCAGACAAGCTGTCATACTCAGCACCAAACGCGCTTTGCGTATTGGTCATGCGGGCCACACGGCCATCAAGACCGTCCATTACCATTGCAATAAAAATAGCGATAGCAGACAGCTCGAAACGCCCGTTCATGGCTTGAACAATCGCGTAAAAGCCTGCAAACAAGGCTGCCGAGGTAAATAAATTAGGTAACAGGTAAATGCCGCGTCCTTTTAATCCACCATCTAATAACGGATTTTTAGTGCGGGTGCGTACAGGTTTTTCAGCCATGATTTCAACTTCAATTAATTTACTTAGCATTAGTATAACAAAGCTCAGCTTATTAGGGCT
>CAIOPD010000100.1 GCA_903860085.1 uncultured Pseudomonadota bacterium | reverse complement strand
GGCTACTGCTTTTGGAATGGCAACCGAAGTTCTGAGCATCGCTAATAAGTCAGTTAGGCGCGCCTGTGCTTTAGCATAAGCATCGGTTTCAGCTGGATTGGCATACACAATAAAATAGAGCTTACCACTGAGGTTATCCACTACCGCAAGTTCTTCCGAAACCATCAACAGCACATCAGGCACATTAATCGCGTCTGGCTTTTGCGTGTGTGCTAATCGTTTTTCTATATAGCGGATGGTTTCATAACCAAAGTAACCAGCCAAGCCGCCAGTAAACCTGGGCAAACCTTCGTAGGGTGGCGTTTTGAATCGCGCCTGATAGCTTTTAATGAAATCTAATGGGTTAGTGTGCTCGACAGACTCCAGCACTTTACTGCCCTCTAACACCTGCACCTGATTGCCACGGGCAACGATACGGGTTTTTGCTGGCAAGCCAATAATAGAATAACGGCCAAAGCGCTCGCCACCTTGTACCGATTCCAACAGGTATGAATAGGGTTTATTAGCTAACTTTAAATACAGTGATAGTGGCGTATCAAGATCAGCAAAGGTCTGCAGTACCAAGGGAATACGGTTGTATCCCTGCGCAGCCAAGCTATTAAATTCGGTTAAATTAATTGTGCTAAACATAAACTTCCTTACCTACTTTGTATTGGGTTGATTGGTGCTGGGGCGCAACTAGCTACGCCTTTAAAATTACCACCATCGCCAACTTTCGGCCTTAATCAAATGAGCATTCATGTTTATAGGTTTAGCTTTTCTAGGTATTCATCTTTATTTAGTATTTAGTGCAATAATTTAAGCACATCCTGTAAATCATCCACTAGGGCATCAACCATGCTGGCCTCAATGAGCTGACCATGATTATAGCCATAAGACACCGCAATCATATAACAACCTGCACTTCGCGCTGCCGCAACATCCACTTTTGAGTCACCTACCAACACTGCCTCGTTAAGTGCCACGCCAAATTGCTCGCAACAATAAATAAGCTGATCCGGATCAGGCTTCTTTTTGGCCAGCGTATCGCCGGCAACTACCAACTCAAAATAGGGCAATAAATTGCTCGTTGTTAATACCGCCTGTGTAAAAGTTTGCGGCTTATTTGTGACGCAGGCTAAGCGATACCCAGCATTTTTCAATGCTTCCAAAGCCGACACTACCCCTGGATAAGGCAGACTCTCTGACACCACTTTTGCATACTCGGTAAAAAATAACTGTTTGGCTTGAACAAAGAGCGCTGCATCTGGCTCACAATCTGACGGTTGAGTTAACGCGCGCTTGATCAGCTTTTCTGCACCATCTCCGATATAAGCTTCTATTTGGACTGCCGATAAAGTGGGTAGGGATAGTGCTACCAACATTGCATTGATGCCGCGCGCAATTTCAGGCGCACTGTGAACCAGAGTGCCATCAAGATCGATCATGACGGCCTTCACCTTCAGTTTTTGCAATTATTTTACCGTAGCTAAAGCTGCGCGCATTTCGCCCACAACAGTGTTGTAGCGATTTTTATCAGTATCTTTTGGTGAGCCAAAAATTGCACTGCCTGCAACAAAAGTATCTGCACCAGCACGAGCGATATCCGCAATATTCATGGCATTCACGCCGCCATCTACTTCCAGCCAAATTTGGCGGCCGGTTTTTTCATAGTAGGCATCAATACGAGCGCGCGCCAATGTTAATTTATGCAACGTTTCTGGAATGAATTTCTGACCACCAAAACCCGGGTTGACTGACATCAGTAAAATCATATCAATCTTATCCATCACATGATCCAAATAGCTCAGTGAAGTGGCTGGGTTAAATACCAGACCTGATTTACAACCTTGCTCACGCACTAGGCTCAAGCTACGGTCAATATGATCTGATGCTTCAGGGTGAAAGGTAATGATATTGGCGCCCGCTTTGGCAAAGTCAGGAATAATACGATCT
>CAIOPD010000099.1 GCA_903860085.1 uncultured Pseudomonadota bacterium | reverse complement strand
TATGCTTGCCGTCACCCCTTATCCCCTGCCGAGATGCAAAGCCCACATTACACCGCCGGCATTTCCTGCCCGTATTGCTATGAAAAAATATCTGATGAAAAGCGTGCTAGTCTTACTGAGCGTCAGAAGCAAGTGATCTTAGCCAAGAAACGTGGCGCAAGTCATATTGGTGAAAAGCAAAAAACCTAGCAAGCTCCTCGCCATTTAAGCAAAAAAAGCACCTTAACTGAGCTGGAACCATCATCCAACTTCAGTAAGGTGCATATTTAATAGAAAAATTACTGTCTATTCTTTAAATTCGCGGCAATGCGCAAACGCAAAGCATTGAGCTTAATAAAGCCAGCGGCATCTTTTTGATCGTAAGCGCCTTTATCATCTTCAAAAGTTGCAATTGTAGAGTCAAATAAAGAGTTAGTTTTACTGTCTCGGCCTGTGACAATGACATTGCCTTTATACAACTTAACGCGCACCCATCCATTAACGACCGTTTGTGTGTGATCAATCAATGTTTGTAGCGCCACACGTTCAGGACTCCACCAATAGCCGTTGTAAATCATGCTGGCATAGCGTGGCATTAAATCATCCTTCAAATGGGCCACTTCACGGTCCAAGGTAATCGACTCAATGGCTCTATGCGCTTTCAACATAATGGTGCCACCAGGCGTTTCATAGCAGCCACGTGACTTCATGCCTACGTAACGGTTTTCAACTAGATCTAATCGACCAATCCCATGCTTACCACCGATTTTATTAAGGTGTGCAAGTAGCTCATGTGGAAGCATCGCTTCACCGTTAAGAGACACTGGATTACCATTCACATATTCAATATCCAAATACTCAGCAGCATCCGGCGCTTTTTCAGGGCTGGCCGTCCAGCGCCACATGGATTCTTCCGCTTCTGCAGCTGGGTTTTCTAAGTGACGACCTTCATAGCTTATATGCAGTAAGTTGGCATCCATGCTGTAAGGACTGCCACCTTGTTTATGCTTCATATCCACTTCAATGCCATGCTTCTCAGCATAAGACATTAGCTTTTCACGTGATAGTAAATCCCACTCACGCCAAGGTGCAATAATTTGTATATTTGGATTTAAAGCGTAGGCGCCCAACTCAAAACGCACTTGGTCATTACCCTTACCAGTCGCGCCATGTGAAATCGCATCAGCATTAGTTTCAGCTGCAATTTCAATTAAACGCTTGGCAATTAATGGACGTGCAATTGAAGTACCTAATAAATACTCACCTTCATAAACAGTGTTGGCACGGAACATCGGGAACACAAAGTCACGCACAAATTCTTCACGTACATCATCAATATAAATTTCTTTAACGCCTGCAGCCTTAGCCTTTGCACGCGCTGGCTCAAGCTCTTCACCCTGACCTAAGTCAGCGGTGAAAGTCACAATTTCACATTTATATTCATCTTGTAGCCACTTCAAAATTACTGAGGTGTCTAAACCGCCAGAATAGGCTAATACCACTTTTTTAATTTCTTTTTTCACATTACTCATTACTTAAATTTCCTAATTAAACTCATATTACTTAGATAGACACTACCCTGGCTCATTTACTTAATGCGGCCCAATAGCAAATATTCCATTAAAGCTTTTTGCACATGCAATCGATTCTCGGCCTCATCCCATACCACAGAGTGCGGTCCATCTATGACTTCAGCTGCTACTTCTTCGCCACGATGTGCTGGTAAACAATGCATAAAGAGCACATCTTTGGCGGCTACACGCATCATATCGCCATCCACTTGCCAATCCACAAAGTCAATCATGCGCTCTTCGTTTTCAGCTTCAAAACCCATGCTAGTCCATACGTCGGTTGTCACTAAATGTGCACCTTTAGCGGCTTCCATTGGGTCAGCAAATACCTCAAAATTGTCGTTTCCATACAAATTAGCGCGCTCAGGCTCAACTTCATAACCCGGTGGCGTTGAAACATGTACATTAAAATCTAACACCTCTGCGGCTTGCAACCATGTATTACAGACATTATTGCTATCCCCAATCCATGCGACTGTCTTACCTTGTATGGGTCCACGGTGTTCAATATAGGTAAAGATATCAGCTAAAATCTGGCAAGGATGATATTCATTGGTCAGGCCATTAATCACAGGCACGCGGGAATTAGCGGCGAAACGCTCAATAATTTCCTGCTCAAAGGTGCGAATCATCACTAAGTCACTCATACGAGAGATAACTTGTGCAGCATCTTCTACAGGCTCACCACGACCTAACTGTGAATCGCGTGTATTTAAGTAAATGGCTGACCCGCCTAATTGCTGCATACCTGCTTCAAATGACAAGCGAGTGCGCGTGCTGGCTTTTTCAAAAATCATCACCAAGGTTCGATCTTGTAACGGCCAATAAGGCTTGTAGGCTTTGAATTGACTTTTAATCCAACGGGCTCGTTCAAACACATACTCAAGCTCTTCACGGTTGAGATCATTGAACTGTAAAAAATGTTTTATTGCCATAATTTTTGTCGCGTTAATTTAGTTTAGGTATTGGGGTTAGTTATATTGTAATGCTTAGTTGCTGCTTAAAAACACTTTAATCAAAGCAGACAAACGTTGAACCAATTCATGCGCTTCAGCTTCATTCATGACCAAGGGTGGAAGTAAGCGCACCACCCTTTCGGCAGTCACATTAATGAGTAGCTTAGCCTCTAAAGCTAGTTGCACCAAGTCAGCACATGGCCGATCCAATTCAATCCCAATCATCAAACCAGCATTACGTACTTGCACTACAGCACCAATACCATTGAATTCAGAGATAAAACCATCACGAATTAAATTACCTATTTTTTCTGCATTCTCACGCAAACCATCTGACTCTATGGCATTTAGGGTCGCCAATCCGGCGGCACAGGCTAAAGGATTGCCACCGAAGGTCGAACCATGCTTGCCGTATGTAAACACGCTAGCGGCTTTGCCTTGAGCAACGCAGGCACCAATAGGCACCCCTGATGCTAACCCTTTCGCCAAACTCATTACATCAGGTTGAATTGCTGTGTGCTGAAAAGCAAACCAGGTACCTGTTCGCCCAATGCCAGTTTGCACTTCATCTACCATCAACAACCAATCATGATCGTCGCAAATGCCACGAAGAGTTTCCAAGTAAGCGCTACTATCTTTTGGAATATTAATGCCACCCTCGCCTTGCACTGGTTCAACTAAAATTGCGACAACATTTGGGTTGCTATTTGCGACTGCACGAACCGCTGCAATATCATCATAGGGTACGCGTATAAAACCAGTGACTAGTGGCTCAAAGCCAATTTGTACTTTGCTATTACCAGTCGCCGACAATGTCGCCAAAGTCCGACCATGAAATGACTGCTCCATCACAATAATTTGTGGAATTTCAATACCTTTGTTGTGGCCATATAGGCGCGCTAACTTAATACTCGCTTCGTTAGCTTCGCAACCTGAGTTGCAAAAAAACACTTTATCCATCCCCGAAACTTCGCATAATTTGTCTGCCAATGCTTCCTGCTCGGCAATATGGTAGTAGTTGGAAACATGGATAAGTCTCGCTGCTTGATCGCTGATGGCTTTCACTAAACTTGGGTGGCCGTGACCTAACCCATTGACCGCAACACCGGCCAGTGCATCTAGATATTTTTCACCCTTATCATCCCATAGCCAAACCCCCTCACCCTTTACAAAGGTCACAGGCTGGCGGTTATAGGTATTCATCAAATGTGTGGTCATGTAAAACTCTGTCACTTAAATTATGTTTAAAACTCGGCTTTAATAAAATGCAAACGGCGGCTGATGCCGCCGTAAGCATGACTTTAGATTAAAAATGAATGTCTTTAAAACTAAAGCCCAACAATGGCTCGATGTGAGAGGCCGTTTGCCATAAAAAATATCATTGGGATTGAAAGCATCATATTAGTGCGCGATGCTAGCATCGCCACACGTCGCGCGATACCTTTCTCAGCATCTGAAGCCGGTTTCATGCCTAATATTTTCTGTTGGTTTGGCCAAATTAACACCCAAACATTAAACAACATAATCGTACCTAACCACGCACCTACTCCAATTGCAGCATATGCATCACGTAATAAAAATGCATCAACAAAACCTTTGCCTAACAACCATGCGCCAGCTACCCAAGTAGCGACTGCAGCCCAGCGAAACCAAAACAAGGCACGTGGCGCTACATGCTTAGTAATACCTGCCGCTGTACCATCAGCACCCGCGTCTTTTAGCGCTGGCATTTGTACCAAATTAAAATAGTAAAGGAGACCTATCCAAGTAATACCTGCTACAAGGTGAGCCCAACGTGCAATTCCAGGTAAAAAATCCATGATTTATGCTCCCACCAAAACGTGCTTAACAATTAAATATAGTGCTAAGGTCAGCACCAAACCTGCAACAACCGTGCCTGAAATAGAATCTAATGGATTTTTCATCGTACAAATCTCCTAGGTGATTAGTGTGTTGTTAAATTAGGTGTTATTTTTAATTGACTGCTAGGTGCGAGAGTAGCCGAAAACCCTTAAATTGGCAACTGTCTAGGCTTGTCATACTTTGCATAAATTGCATTAAATCAACACTTAATTTGACTTAGAGCAATTATTTGAACAGATTGTAACCTCCATTTAAAGTGACGCATTATTCATGTTGTGATAGTTAACTACCCGATTTAAGTGAACATGGCCGATAGCATTTCTATTTGAGCTGTTTTTGTGCGATATTGGCTCATGAAATTTTTGATTAGTCTGACTCACTTTAAATTCACTGGGCACGCCCTACCTAAACTTGGAAGTTTATGGATGTTAGTCGCTGCATTAGGCTTTGCCATCATGGGGGCTTTGGTCAAAGTTGGTGCGCAAAAATTCAGCAGTGCTGAACTGGTTTTTTACCGATCACTATTCGGCCTACTGGTAATTTGGCTATATATTTTCACCAGAAAACTACCGATCGCCACGCCTGTTATGTTTAAACAAATGTCGCGCGCTTTAGTTGGCTTTGCATCGCTTGTACTATTTTTCTACGCGATCTCGCATTTGCCATTAGCGACTGCCATCACGCTCAACTACACATCGCCTTTATTTTTAGCCTTATTAACTCCTTTTTTACTGCATGAAAAACCAAAAAAAACATTATGGCTCGGCCTAGTTCTTGGTTTTTTCGGGGTGACATTGTTACTTGAGCCGAATTTTAATAGTAAAGATTGGCTTGCCGGAAGCTTAGGTCTACTTTCAGGCTTAGGTGCAGCATTGGCCTATGCGCACGTAAAGCAGCTAGGTCAATTAAATGAGCCCGATTGGCGTACAGTTTTTTACTTTACTCTACTGTCCACTATAGGTGCTGGCTTATGGATGTTATTTGCTCAGTTTCAGCCACTAGCGTGGCGCGACTTACCAGTCCTATTAGGTTTAGGTCTATCTGCCACCATCGCGCAACTCGCAATGACGCGCGCCTATCGCACCGGAGACACATTGGTGGTCGCAAGCCTTGCCTATATCACAGTTGTGTTAGCTAGCCTCATTGCTGCAATTTGGTGGCAGGAGCATTTAAGCTTAGATGCCTATATAGCAATAGGTTTGATTGTTGTAAGTGGCATCATCAGCATGCGTTCAACACGCTAACGGCTTCCTAGTCTCAATAAGACTTAGGTGCCATGTGCTAATTTATTAAGGGTCAATGAGTCCACTACGCATTGCAATCAGGGCAATTTCAGCTGAATTATTTGCATTCAGTTTTTGCTTAATATTGTATAGATGAGTGCCAACAGTGCGCGGACTTAAGAATAAAGTCTCAGCAATTTCATTGGTAGTTTTACCTTTCGCCAAGGCCATAAACACCTCAAACTCACGTGGCGACAATACATCTACCGGATTTTGATTGCCAGACAACTGTTGGATTGCCATTTGCTGCGCAACACTTGCTTCTAGATACTTCTTGCCAGAAGCCACCGTACGTATCGCTTTAATTAGTTCTTCTGCTGCACTGCGCTTAGTTAAATATCCCATTGCGCCCGCATTTAATACGCGCTTTGGATGTACAGAATCCTCATGAGCTGACAACACCAAAATCTTAGCAGCGCCATCTTTAGCCAAAATACGTTCTATCGCTTCCAACCCCCCCATGCCCGGCATAGTGATATCCATCACGACTACATGAGGTTTGAATTCCATATACCGCTGTATGCCATGCTCGCCACTTTCGGCTTCGGCCACGACTTTAATATCAGCATCCATCTCTAGTAACATTTTAAAGCCCATGCGAACTACAGCGTGGTCATCGACCAGCATGACGTTAATAGGACTCATCTTGTTTTTCTCCGGGTATTTTCTTTATATTATTAGCTAGGGCAAAGCTTATAGACGCTAAGTTCAAACTATTTTTAATTTGCAGTTATTGGGGCAAAGATTGATTAGGAATGATGATTGCAATCGTCGTGCCTTGATTCGGTGCCGAGTGTACATTAAAACTGCCATGTAATGCTTGTACGCGTTCTCGCATACCTAGCAAACCAAAATGTTGGCTTTGATCTACCGCCTCAAAATTCATACCGATGCCATTATCTTGAATATGTAACCGCAACTCTCCGTCACGCGATTTACTCAGTGTAATGTCTATGGTGGATGCTTGCGCATATTTTAGTGCATTATTAAGCGACTCCTGCACGATGCGATAGATATTAATGCTAACGGTTTCTCCTGAGCTATAAAGATCACCTGTTAGCTCTAAGCTAATTTTAATTTGTGGATTTTGTTCCTGATAGGTACTGACCACATCCCTCAACGTCTCGGCTAAACCTAGGTTATCTAAGGCGCCGGGGCGTAACTGGCGCACAATATTATGCATGCCATCATAAATTTGATTCGCTGCCGACACAATCACATTGGCATTTGCTTCAATATCAGACATCCCAGGGCTACTTATATTTGCCTTAGCTTTATTAGTAATGCCAACCGCAAACGTTTTAATTGCAGTCACATACTGCCCTAACTCATCATGCAATTCACGCGCCAAACTACGGCGCTCCTCCTCGATATGCTCTTGAATTAGATGTGTTAATTGACGATTTTCTTCCAACTGCCGCTCCGCGGTGAGCGATTCCGTCATGCGATTTAAACTATGTCCAATCCGCTCAAATTCTGGCAGAGGGAATACAGGTAACCGTGTCGTCAAATCTCCCTTTTCTATTCTATTAATGGCTTTTAGAATCATGCCTAATGGCTTAAGGGATTGACCCAGCGCCCAGTACACCACCCCATTTAATAAAATAAAGAAGGCCATGCCTAACCAAAACAAATAACTGACCTTACCCCAAGCTTCACGTATAGCACCTAAAGGCTGTGGCGTAATTTCTAAACGCCCAAAACGCACCAATCTTGCCACAGGCTTTTCATGTGGATCAAGCAAATCAATAAACCATTGCGGCGGATTTTGATTAGCGCGATATTTTGATGGGGGAGATTGATACAGCAAAACACCCTGCATGTTATAAAGCTTAATATCATTGCTACGCACATGCCCCAATGACTGTAAAAATCGTTTTAGCACGTCATGGGTATAACCCCAATCAGGGTTCTGCACTGAGCTAATAATCACCGTATCTAACAACTGCGTCGTTACCCGCGTTGCAGACTCAACCCCCTCTTGAATTGAGGATTTTGTGCCTTTAATAATGACATATCCAACAGCCAATAAAAAAAGTAACAATAGGGCTGTAATCAGTAAATTGAGTCGTAATCGTAAATTCATATATTAAAGCGACACCGTAGTTTTTAGTTTAGCCAATCACAATCAAATGGCCGTTCTTAGATTTAAGTCTATTCATGCTAACACTTCAGTGAGTACAAATCGTAATGGACTTCGCCTGCACATGAAAAATCACCCCTCAAGGCATGCAAAACACATGCTGCCATAAAGCGCTTACAGATACAGCATAATTACTTACCTCGGACAAGGCTACACGCAAATGACTGGCGCCTTGAAGTTTAAGCTTGTGCTGAATATGCCTAAATTCCCGATAAGCCACGACATTTTGTTCAGCTAAATCTGACTCAATAATATTCAGCTTTGCAAGCATTCTTAATAAAGCAATATTGCCAATATTTTCTGTGAGTTGCGGATGTTTTTGTGCGTGTGCCAAAACCAAATATTGCACCAAAAACTCCACGTCTATAATGCCACCTACGCTGTGCTTAATATCAAACTCACTCGCAGAAAGATGTTGCGCGGCACGCATTTTGGTCCGCATATCCATCACCGCTAACTTTAGCGACTGTAGGTCACGCGACTGCGTCATAACCTCAATACGTATTTTTTCAAAAGCGACGCCTATAAGACAATCACCCGCCACAAATCGTGCTCGGGTAATCGCTTGATGCTCCCACACCCATGCCTTATTTAATTGGTAATCTCTAAATGCAGTCACACTGCTTACTAACAAGCCACTATTACCATCAGGTCTTAGTTGTAGATCGGTTTCATATAACAAGCCCGCTGAAGTTAGACTATTGAACCAATTATTAATGCGCTGTGCAAAGCGCGCATACACTTCGCCCGCCTGAGGCGCATCATCATCGTAAAGAAAAATAATATCCAAATCCGAAGCGTATCCTAACTCTCTTCCACCGAGCTTTCCATAACCAATCACAGCAAACTTTGGTATATCTAAATGTTTCCCAGGCACTAACGGCCAGATGGTTTCTAAGCTCACACTTAAAATCAACTCCGCCAACCCGCTTAAGTAATCAGAAAGGGTTTCCAACGCTAATTGACCGTTAATATCTTGCGCTGCACAGCGGAAAACATTTGCATGTTTGAAGTGACGCATGATATCCATTTGCCTTTCGACGTCACCCTCGGCGAGGGCTAAGCGTTGCAACAACTCGGTACGCAATAGCTTGAAATTAGGTTGAGCATAGGCTAGTTGCGATTGCGCTGTAGTAGCAAATCCATCCATAGTCAATACTTCATCAAGCAATATGGGATGCTGATTTAAATAGTTAGCCAACCAAGGACTACTGCTACACAACTTCACAACCAAACGCATTGCTTGCGGATGCTCGGCTAGCAAGGCTAAATAACTGGCGCGTCTGCAGATGGTTTCGAGCAAATCTGTAACCCGCAGCAGGGTTTCATCTGCATTTTTAGCCGTTGCCGCCTGCGAAATCACCAAAGGCATCAGTGCATCAAAGCGCTGTCGACTTAATTCTGGCAACTGCCGATATCGACTGGTTTGATGTAGCATTTGCAGTCGACGCAAAGTCTCCTCTACCTGCGTAAAACCCATATCGCTTAAAGCTGCTAGCGCCTCGTTTTCAGGAATAGTGCCATTCCAAATAGACTGCTCAAGCTCTAAAACATCAGAGTCGGCATTAGCATCACTGAATGTTTGGTCAAAATATTGCTGCACTTTTAAGCGATAGTGATTGAGTTGCGCTAAAAACTGCTCCCATGCGCTTAGGTCAGGATGATCTTGAAAGCACATCGCTAGGGCAATACGAGCCTTCGCGGCGTCTGTCTTAGGCAACTCCTGTGTTTGTGCATCCTCTACATACATCAAACGATGCTCTAAATTACGTAAAAACACATAGGCTTGGGTCAGGTCATCAACCGCACTATCTGATAATAGACCCTTGCTTTTTAATACGGATAATACCGTAAGGGTAGGTTTCACTTGTAAACTAAGATCTTGCCCGCCACGTGTTAGCTGAAAGACCTGTGCTATAAATTCAATCTCACGGATGCCCCCACTGCCGAGCTTAATATTGTCTTGCATGCCCTTACTGTTTACATCGCGCTTAATTTGTATTTTTAAATCACGCATACTCGCAAAGGCGCCAAAATCTAAATATTTCCTAAATACGAATGGCTTGAGAACAGCGATTATTTTTTGACTATTGCCAGCAATAACACGGCCTTTAATCCATGCGTAACGTTCCCACTCACGGCCATTGTTTTGATAATAATCTTCAAGCGCATCTAAGTTACTCACTAAAGCGCCCTCACTGCCAAATGGTCGCAAGCGCATATCGACCCTGAACACAAAACCGTCTTCAGTAATTTCATCAATGGCAGCAATCAGCTTTTTTGCCAAGCGTGTAAAAAATTCCTGGTTGCTAACCCGCGAACTCCCGTTGGTCTCTCCTTCGTCTTCGTAGGCGAAAATCAAATCGATGTCCGATGACACATTAAGCTCATAGCCGCCAAGTTTGCCCATGCCCACGACAATTAAATCTTGAACCTGCCCTGCACTGTTGGTGGCTTGGCCATATTGCGCACCTAACCAACTCGTTAGAAACTTAATTGCGGTTTTTATAGCAAGTTCTGCTAAGTGAGAAACTGTGCGTAAAACCTCATCTAAACTTGCTAACTGATTAAGGTCTCTAACGATAATTCTTACCATCACTTGTTGCCGCAAACGACGTAAAGCAGATTTTAAAGAGATTTCATCAACAATATTTTGCTGAGCAATAAATAATTCCATATCAGCTAACTGATACTCTAGATGCAGATTTGCTAGCAAATCACTCACCAAAGTGGCGTCTTTTGTGAACAACCTAGTCACAAATGGGCTGCAGAGAAGCGCGTGACGCACATAAGCCCTATCACTAGACGGGGCTTGGTTTTCTGATAGAATCATATCAATTGTTAACATCATTTTTTAAGTGTGTACTTTAGGTTGCGGCCGCTTAATTAATTAAGCCAATCAAATTATAAATGCGTTAAGCATCGTTAGGGGAGTTGCATGTCAATTGAGTCCGTTATGCATGAAAACCGAGTTTTTGCACCGAGTGCAGAGTTTGTTAAATCTGCCAATGTTTCTGGCATGGACGCCTACCATCAGCTATGCGCTGAGGCCAGCGCCGACTACAAAGGCTTTTGGGCAAAACTTGCCCGAGAGCTATTAGTCTGGAATAAACCTTTTACTAAAACTCTAAATGAAGACAACGCTCCATTTTATAAATGGTTTGAAGATGGTGAGCTTAATGTCTCCGTCAACTGTTTAGATAAACATCTTAAGACCATACCTAACAAAGTCGCTATTATCTTTGAAGCCGATAGCGGTGATGTTAAAAAAGTGACTTACAAAGAATTGCACGCATTGGTTTGCCAATTTGCCAACGGCCTAAAAAAGCTTAACCTCAAACTCGGTGACCGCGTAATCATCTATTTGCCGATGGGGATAGAGGCTATTGTTGCCATGCAAGCGTGCGTGCGACTAGGTCTAATTCACTCTGTGGTGTTTGGTGGATTTTCAGCCAAGAGCTTACATGAACGCATCAATGACGCTGGGGCATCTGCCGTCATTACCGCTGACGGTCAATATCGTGGCGGCAAAACCTTACCACTCAAACAAGCGGTAGATGAAGGCGTTGCCATGGGAGGATGTGAAACCTTACAACACGTAGTCGTGCTTAAAAAAACTGGATTAGATATTTCTTGGAATCCAAACGGTAAACAGCACGATATATGGTGGCACGATTTGATTGAGGGTGCTTTAAGTCAGTGTGAGCCCGTAATGGTTAATGCTGAACACCCATTATTCCTGCTTTATACCTCAGGTAGCACCGGCAAACCTAAAGGGGTTCAACATGCCTCTGCGGGTTATTTACTTCATGCCATGAATACCATGCGATGGGCGTTCGACATGCACGACGATGATGTTTTTTGGTGTACTGCTGATGTGGGTTGGATTACTGGTCATACGTATGTTACTTATGGCCCCTTAGCCATTGGCGCCACGCAAGTTGTGTTTGAAGGCATTCCGACCTACCCAGACGCAGGTCGTTTCTGGGAAATGATTGCTAAGCATAATGTATCCATTTTTTACACTGCACCAACCGCTATAAGATCTCTGATTAAGGCGGCAGAAACGACCCCTACAACACATCCTAAAAACTACGACTTATCCAGCTTACGTTTACTAGGCTCAGTAGGCGAACCAATTAACCCCGAGGCATGGATGTGGTACTACGAGCAAGTGGGTGGTACTCGCTGTCCAATTATTGACACCTTTTGGCAAACCGAAACTGGTGGTGTCGTAATTACACCTTTACCTGGTGCCACACCATTAGTGCCTGGCTCTTGCACACTTCCATTTCCAGGCATTGATATTGATGTGGTGGATGAAACTGGCAAAGACGTGCCATGGGGGACTGGTGGCCTGTTGGTCATCAAAAAACCTTGGCCGTCCATGATCCGCACTATTTATAACGATCCTGAGCGCTATAAAACTAGCTATTTCCCAGAAGACTTAGGTGGCAAAATTTATTTGGCCGGCGATGGCGCGATTCGTGATGCCGTCACTGGATACTTCACCATTATGGGTCGCATTGACGATGTATTAAATGTGTCAGGTCATCGCTTAGGCACAATGGAAATTGAGTCAGCACTAGTATCCAATCCATTGGTAGCTGAGGCTGCCGTAGTAGGCAAACCGCACGACATTAAAGGTGAGTCCGTGGTTGCTTACGTTGTACTTAAAGGCGCACGCCCTGAAGGTGAAGCTGCGAAAAAAATTATCGCTGAGTTGCGTGACTGGGTAGGCAAAGAAATTGGCCCTATCGCTAAGCCTGATGAAATTCGCTTTGGAGACAATCTTCCTAAAACGCGCTCGGGCAAAATTATGCGCAGACTATTACGTTCACTTGCTAAGGGAGAGGAGATCACTTCTGACATTTCAACCCTAGACAACCCGGCCATATTAGATCAACTTAAAGAAATAGTTCGTTAATCAATGGAAGGCTTGCTAGTACTTTTAGCGTTGGTACTAGTAACCTTATTTTTGATCCAAAAATAAAATTTAGCTACATTAAGTAAAATTATATTTAATTGAATTGGATAAAAAATTTGATAAATTATTGCGAATACTTAAAGGATATCCCTTAATAACACGTTGGGTACTTTCGGCATTTGATGGAAATTTACTTCCCAATATACGTGCTCACGCGGATTACATAAATCATTACTTGTTGATAAGGTTTGCTTATAAAAATTGACTTAAGTGCCTTAGGAATTGATGAGATGATACCGTCACATAAAGCAGAAATTACATTTTTTGAGGTGATATTAGGAAGGCGCTCTGTGCGCAACTATCAAGCTAAGCGTGTGGGAAAAATTAGCATTAGCAGTTTACTTGAAGCTGCAGTAAGAGCTCCTACGGCAATGCATCAAGAACCTTGGGCCTTTGTCATTATTAATGATAAGAAAACGTTAAAATCCTTATCAGACCTTGCCAAACCGCTGATTATTGCCAAGGCAAAACTAAACCCCACTGAGCTCAATCAAAATATGAAGGAGCTTTTTGACAATCCTGATTTCAATATTTTTTATGATGCAGGAACACTCATTATTATTTGCGGGAAAACTGATTCACCATTTTATTCAGCTGACTGCTGGCTGGCTGCTGAGAATATGATGCTAGCTGCCTGTGCAATGGGTTTAGGTTCTTGTGTGGTTGAAAATGCATTACCAGCCTTAAATCTTAACGATGTAAAAGCGCAGTTAAAAATATCAGATAAATACACTGCTGTTGCACCTATTATTATTGGTTACCCAAATCAAGAAAATACAGCAACCACGCGCAATGCACCAGTCATTCTCACTCAAATTGCGCCCAATTAAGAAAATTAATCATTGAGCTATTCCTCAAATAAAAAAATCTACATAATTGAGTAAGGATTTACGCCATGAGTATTGCCGCCATTTGTAACCGTAAAGTTATCACTGTAAAAGCAGAGGCAAGCATTGCACACGTCGCCAACCTAATGCGTCAGTATCATGTTGGTGATGTTGTGGTAATTGACGACCGTAAGAACATACCAGTTCCAATTGGAATAGTGACTGACAGGGATATAGTTGTGGGTGTTGTAGCAACAGAACTTGACGCTGAAGTCATTACAGCCAGCGACATTATGCAAAGAAAGTTGTTTGTCATTGGAGAAGATTTTGGAGTATTTCAAGCCATTAAAACTATGACTGGCAAGGGCGTGCGTCGTTTGCCCGTAGTTGATGACAAAGGTGGATTAATTGGCATCATCACGTTAGATGACTTATTTTTATTAATATCAAAAGAACTGGCTGCCATGAGCGCGCTTGTCACTCGCGAACAAAAGAACGAATCTATCAAGCGTAAATAAATAAACACATCGTTATTAGCACTTAAAATCAGCAAAAAAAGACTCCCTTAAAACATTCCATCATTAGTTAGCAGTTCCACCAATGTTAGCCTTAATGTAAAATGGCTTTTTAATCAGCGTCCACATAACATGTCTTCCCTCCCCACCTCCCAATTACAGGGTGAAATCAAACGTCGTCGCACATTCGCCATTATTTCCCATCCAGATGCGGGTAAAACAACATTAACTGAAAAATTATTGTGGTTCGGTGGTGCAATACAAGTGGCAGGTGAAGTTCGTGGACGCAAGGCTTCTCGCCACGCGACATCGGACTGGATGGAGCTTGAAAAGCAACGTGGCATCTCTGTCACCTCTTCAGTGATGCAGTTTCCCTACCGTAAACATATGGTAAATCTGCTCGACACACCTGGGCATGATGACTTCTCGGAAGATACCTATAGAACATTGACTGCCGTTGATTCTGCAGTCATGGTAATTGATGCGGTCAATGGCGTTGAAGCACAAACTATCAAGCTACTTAATGTATGCCGTATGCGCGACACGCCTATTATTACTTTCATCAATAAACTAGATCGTGAAAGCCGCCCACCAATTGAATTGTTAGACGAAATTGAAACTACATTGGGTATGGAATGCGCCCCAATGACTTGGCCTATCGGCATGGGTAAAGGATTTAGAGGTGTTTACAATTTATATACCGATACCATTTCATTTTTTGATCCACGCGCAGATAAAGGTACCTCAGAAACCATACAAGGCTTAGATAACCCTCGCTTAGACGAGCTGTTAGGCAGGGTTGCTAATGAGCTACGAGTGGATGTAGAACTCGTGCGCGGCGCATCGCATAGCTTTGATAAAGAACGATTTTTGGGAGGTAAGCAAACTCCTGTATTTTTTGGCTCAGCAATCAACAACTTCGGCGTTCAATCCTTACTGGATGCTGTGATTGATTTATCACCACCGCCATTAGCACGCAATACTTCTAGTCGAGTCATTGCGCCTGATGAAAATAAATTCTCTGGCTTCATATTTAAAATTCAAGCCAATATGGACCCTAAGCATCGGGATCGTATTGCATTCTTACGCGTGTGTTCTGGCCGTTTTGAACGTGGTATGAAAATCAAACAAGTGGCTACAGGCAAATTAATGGCGGTCAACAATGCCATTACCTTTATGGCCCAGGATCGTACCACCATGGATGAGGCCTATTCTGGGGATATTATTGGTATTCCCAACCATGGTACGATCAAAGTAGGCGACACTTTCTCTGAAGGTGAAGAACTTAGATTCACCGGCATTCCTTCTTTTGCTCCTGAATTCTTCCGCCGTGCGCGTTTAAAAAATCCACTCAAAATGAAGCAGTTGCAAAAAGGCCTACAACAGCTGGCTGAAGAAGGTGCATCTCAACTTTTTAGACCTCTGCTGTCAAATGATTTGATTTTAGGCGCCGTTGGTATTTTGCAGTTTGATGTGGTTGCCCACCGTTTAGAACATGAGTATGGTGTTGATATTGTGTTTGAAAACTATGATTGCTATACCGCGCGCTGGTTACGCGGTTCAGATAATGATCTAAAGGCAATCGCTGATAAATATGGCTTTAACGTAGCCTTAGATGGAGCTGGTGAATATGTTTATTTGGCGCCCAATCGTGTGAATTTGCAAATGGCACAGGAGCGATATCCAGATATAGAATTTCTAGAAACACGTGAAATCATCTAAAAATTCCACTGAAAATCATTGCCCTTGTGGCAGTGACAAGCCATATTCAGATTGCTGTGAGCCATTTCATTTAGGGCAGCCTGCGCCGACTGCAGAAACATTGATGCGTTCACGCTATACCGCATTTACCCTAGCTTTGGAACCGTACCTACTGCAAACTTGGCATAAGAATACACGCCCACCAGCACTTAATCTTGCTGATGATGAACCCACGCAATGGCTAGGGTTGGAAATTAAATCCACTGCTAAAATGAATGAACACATTGCAACAGTCACATTTGTTGCACACTATAAAGTATCAGGAAACTCCCACAGCATGCATGAACTCAGCGAATTCTTATTGGTTGACGGGCGTTGGTTTTATCTCTCAGGCATCCATATGGATGCGGAGAAGTGAAAGTAAAATAATTTATCAGTAAGTGCTTTAGATATTGTCAAAGGCTTCGCATAATTGGCTTAATAGCTGACCAAATAATGGCAGAATTTCCGCTTTATCGTGCGGACTATCTTCATCGGTTCCAGCAATCACAAAGGCCACAGTCAACTTATCAAGATTTTCTCTAAACTCGCTCCAATGCTCAGCAGTTGCATCCCCTATTAATTGAAATTTACTCACACCCGCTTCAACGATTTCAATCAGCTCGCCGTCAGTCAAGCCAGCAAATAGAGTTTTGGCAATCGTGATTTGTGCCGCTTGCAAGTCAGGAGCAATATCTTCCTGCGCCAACGGCATGGTTAAAAAGGCATATACCAATAAAGCATAAGCCTGATAAACACTCAACATGTCAAAATTGTCAGCCCGCTCAGCTTGAGGAGAGCGTTCCGCTGCTTGTATGGCTCTAAAGGTAATATAGCAACTCAAATAATCAGCAGCAGCAAGTGCATCGTAATCGTTCAAATCTGCATTTAACCTAGCTTCATCCATACTAAGGGTGTCTGTTAGGCACAAAGCGTGCATAAGTTTGATACGTTTTGAATATTGAATTTCCATATGGAGTCCTAATTAAGTCTATTGGTGATAAGGAGTAATTATTGCTTCTAAATCTAAATTCATCTCTTGGTCAACGAAAATGGTATCCAATTCAAGAGTGCCTTAATCAAAGACTGGTATAGCATCTAACAATTCATGCAACTCTAACCAACGTTCTTCAGCTACTTCAATTTGGTTCGCCAGTTCTGCCTGTTTTTTCAGTAACTGCTGTAATTCTGTTTTATCACTGCCAGCATAAAGTTCAGCATCATTTAAACGCTCGTCACATGTCTTTTTCTCGCCGTGCCAACGCTCGATATTCAACTCTAACAGTTCCAGCTCTTTGATTAAGGGTCTACGCTCTAATATACGCGCTTGCTTTTCGGCTTTATTTAATGCGCGATCGTTCTTATTCAACCTCTCCGGAACGTCCATCTGAGCCGACTGCTTATCTTTAAGACGTTGTGCAGTTAGCCAAAGGCTATAGTCTTCTAGGTCACCGTCAAAAGCTTCCGCCTTTCCATCAGCTACCAAAATAAATTCATCGCAAGTTGCACGTAATAAAGCCCTGTCATGCGACACCAAAATCACTCCACCCTCATAATCCTGAAGTGCCAGCGTTAGTGCATGTCGCATTTCTAAATCTAGATGATTGGTAGGCTCATCAAGTAACAGCAAATTAGGTCGAGTCCAAATCAGTAAAGCTAACGCTAAGCGTGACTTTTCGCCACCGGAAAAATTTGCGCAAGGCGATCTTGCCATTTCACCTTTAAAATCAAAGCCGCCTAAAAAATTCATATGCTCTTGCTCACGCGTCAATGGGTCCAGCTTTAACATATGCTGAAGTGGTGACTCGTCTGGGCGCAATTGCTCTAGCTGATGCTGCGCAAAGTAACCAATATTTAAGTCCTTACCTTCTACCCGCTTGCCACTTAATGGCTTTAATTCATTCGCTAACAATTTAATTAAAGTGGTTTTACCCGCACCGTTTCGCCCCAGCAGTCCTAAGCGTTCACCAGGCCTGATGGCCAGTGCAATATCCTTAATTAAAGGCGTACTGTTGTAGCCTACCTGCATATTATCTAACACCAATAACGGATCAGGTGCCGATATTAGCGACCTAAACTCGAAGTTAAATTGTGAATCTATATGTGCAGCCGAGATCATTTCCATCCGCTCTAAAGCCTTAATACGGCTTTGTGCTTGGCGCGCTTTGGTTGCTTGTACACGAAAACGATCAATATAACTCTGCAAATGTGTAACTTTACGTTGCTGCTTTTCAAACATAGCTTGTTGCAGCGCAAGTTTCTCGGCACGCTGACGCTCAAAATCAGAGTAACCACCACGATACAGCGTCAGCGTTTGCTGCTCTATGTGAGCAATATGATTCACAATTGCATCTAAGAAATCTCTGTCATGAGAAATTAGCACTAACGTACCGCGATAATTTTGCAACCAGCCTTCAAGCCAAATCACAGCATCTAAATCTAAGTGATTGGTTGGCTCATCGAGCAACAATAAGTCAGAGCGGCACATCAAGGCGCGTGCTAAGTTTAGACGTACCCGCCATCCACCAGAAAAAGTAGACACTGCTTGCTGTAAGTTAGCCTGACTAAACCCAAGCCCACTTAACAACTCTGCCGCACGGGCTTTGGCACTGTAGCCTTCAATATCTAATAAACGATGATGCAATTCTGCGATTAACTCACCTTGATGGTTAGCTTCAGCTGTTGCTAAAGCGATTTCAATATTGCGCAGTTCAGCATCGCCGTCCAAAACAAACTCTATCGCTGGCATGGACAAGGCCGGGGTTTCTTGTGCCACATGCGCAATGACCCAAGTTGTAGGCATTTCTAAATCCCCTGATTCCAATTGCATTTCACCACGTAACAGGGCAAATAATGAAGATTTTCCAGCGCCATTAGCGCCAGTCAAACCCACTTTATGGCCAGGATGAAGTTGCATCGAAGCCCCCTGAATCAGGATTTTTAAGCCACGGACTAAAGTAAGTTGTTTAAATTGAATCAAATGAAAACCATCGAAATTAATAAAGACTGCTGACAGAAAAAAGCATAACCAAAGTTCGAGAAAATCTGAAATTTAGGCCGCGTAGCGTCTAGAATCCGCATCCAATCAAGCAACAGTAGAAATCAAACTGTCAAAAATAGCGTTATTCTAAATGATTCATCGCTAAGTCTTCATATATCTTTGTATTTTCGTGTTAATTTCTACTCGAATGCCTAAGCAAAAGTTATATAGTCATGAATATTGCAGTAAAATGATTCTTAAGCGTATGTATGGCATTTTAACGCGCTATCACCAGCATTAAATACACGAAAAATATGGTCAAAAAATCACTCCTTTGGATTTATCGCGCTGCACTTTGGTGTGTTGCAATTGTCGCTGGCATTTCACTGGTGACAGCGCTGGTCGTTCAATTTTTGTTGATGCCCAATATCAACCAATACAAGGATACGATCGCCAACCTTGTCAATCAGACTAGTACACAGAAAATTGTGATTGGTAATATCAAGGCTAATTGGCAAGGCATTAATCCACATTTTTCACTCTCCAATATCGATATTTTTGATGCGCAAAATCGTCCCGCACTGCAGCTTAAAAATACTGAACTATCTCTGTCTTGGCTAAGCATCCCATTACTTGAACCTCACCTAGACCAAATACTCATTAACTCGCCAGAACTAACCATACGACGCATTAGCAGTGGTGAGATTTTTGTAGCTGGCATCAGCCTAAGTGGCGCATCCAAACCCGAGTTACCTAACTGGCTATTGCGACAAACAAAATTAGAAGTAGTAAACGCCAAGGTCATTTGGTTGGACGAAATGCGCAACGCACCTGCGCTAAGTTTAGAACATCTTAATTTAGAAATATTTAGCCCACCTTGGCGTAGTCTGCTTAAAAACCACCGACTCTCTATGAGTTCACTGGCCTCATACGGAAGTAATTATCCTATTAAGATCAGCGGGAATGTATTCGGGAACGATGTTAGCCACCCCGAGCAATGGCATGGCACTGTGAATGTGCAACTAGAACAAGCTAATTTAACTGCTTTTAAACCTTGGATAGATTACCCAATTAATTTGCAGTCAGGTGTTGGCACGACCGCGATCACGGTTCACTTTGCAAATCGCAAACTTGAATCTGTGATTGCTGATGTTGCATTAGATCAAGTACAGCTTCAACTTAAAGACAATGCAGACCCAGTCTTTCTCAATCAACTGACTGGCAAGTTAACTTGGGAGGAACTTAATTCCAACAAACTACTAAAATTAAGTAGCTATGAGATTGGTGCAGATAAAGGAGTTTTAGGACAAACCGTCAGCTTTAAGGACTTATCCTTTAAGACTAATAAAGGGTTAAGCCTTCAAAATGCGGCGGCCACTTACACAACCGATGCCAAAGGCCAGATTAAATTAGCGCTGAACTTAGCCCACATAGATCTAACGTTACTTAAAGCATACCTTGATTACCTGCCAATATCAGCGCAGGTTTTACAACAAATTACCAAGCTAGATGCGAGCGGACAACTTAACGCTTTAAGCTTCAATTGGGAAGGCTCCGCTAGTGGCACAAAAAAATATCAAATAGGCACTAAATTTGACGACTTGAGCATACAGGCACTAAAACTGGATTCAGGCCAAGATATGCCTGGCTTTACTAGACTCAGTGGCACAATCAAGGCAAACCAAAATACGGGCATACTCAAGCTAAGAACACAAAATGCACAGCTCAATTTAAAACCAATATTGCGTGGAATAATTCCCGCCGACAATTTAAACGGCGACATTACCTGGGCCAATAAAAACCAAATCACGACGATACATGTCGACAAGCTAAATCTTAGCAACTCTCATATTGCCGGCATAGTTAGTGCTGATTACATCATGGATGGCAATAAGGGCGGGCTACTTGATTTAAAAGGGCAGTTTGGTCAAGCCAATCTAAAATATGCCACTCTCTATTACCCAGAAATACTAGGGACAGATACCCTGCACTGGCTAGACACCTCAATACTAGCTGGCCACGCTGAAAATATTAATGTCATCGTTAAGGGTCGCTTAGCAGACTTCCCATTTGTTGATAGCAAAAATAATCTAGACAGTAAACTGGGAATCTTCAGAATAACGGCAAAAATTAGCGATGCGATTGTTGAATTCGGCACTGGTTGGCCGAATGTGGAAGCGCTCGGCCTGAATATGTTATTTGAAGGAAACCGTATGGAGTTAAACGCCTCCACTGGCCATATTTTAGGCAATCAAATTGTGCAAAGTAAAATTACAATTCCGCAATTAGATGCCAAGAATCCTATTCTTAATATAGTCAGTGAATTCAAAGGTGCCACAGCTGATCTGGTCAAGTTCGTGAACAACAGTCCAGTAGCTAAAGTGAGTCTTGGCTTTACTGACAACTTAATTACGACGGGTACCGGAAAACTCAATCTAAGCTTAAAAATCCCGATGCAAAACTTAGAGTCAGCCCAATATTTAGGTTTATATCAAATTACAAATGCCAGCATGGCTAGTCCTGATATGCCTATGATTAGTCAAGTTAATGGTGCCTTAGCGTTTACGGAGAGCACCTTAATTGCTAAAAATATTAAAGCGAGTGTGTTTGGCGCTCCACTTGTATTCAACCTCAACTCAGGCAACGATAAAATAATACACGTGTCTGCTAAAGGTAAGCTCAACGATGAGTTATTTAGGCAGGTGATAGGACTAAAAGACGTCGTCGGAAAAAACGGTAATTACGTATCTGGCAATGGGGATTGGGCTGGTGATATAACCATTCAAAAACCAAACATTTCAATGAGCTTACGCACTGACTTAATAGGTGTTACATCGCATTTACCAGCCCCTTTAACCAAAGCCCAGAATGAGCAATTAGTGTTGCGGCTATTTAGAAAGCAGGATGCAAATAGTGAATTGATTAGCGTCGTTCTTGGAAATAGACTAATTGCAAAAGCCGGTCGCACCCTAATCAACGGCAAAATGCAACTAGACCGTGCCTCAGTCAACTTCAATGTCACTAAAACACAACCAGCAATATCTGGGAGCGATTTATTCCCGGCCAGCGGACTACAACTTACTGGTGACTTGAATTATTTAGATGCTGATGCATGGCGCAACGTATTGAATGCTTCTCAGGGATCGACTTCACAAGAATTGACATTACCTGTTAAAAAAATAGATCTCAAGGTCAATATACTCGACATTATGGGAAGGCGTATTAATCAATTAAAACTGGTAAATATTCCAGGAAAAGAAGGTTTTCAGGCGGCCATACAAAGCCATGAAATTAGCGGGGATGTGCAGTGGTTAAATCAAAGAAATGGCAAGATCATTGCCCACTTAAGCAATTTAACTGTTCCTGATACAGTGCCCAATATTGAGCAGAGCACTTCCGTGCCTAAAGATTTTAAAAGGCTAGTTCAAGACTATCCTGCTCTTGACATTACAGCAGATAACTTTGAATTTGATAACAAGAACTTCGGTAGTCTAGAACTCCTCGCTTACCCACAAAATGAAAACTGGGAAATTCAAAAACTAAAATTCGCCAGTGCTGAAGGTACACTTAGCGCTGATGGGCAGTGGAATAACTGGATCAAAAATCCAAATACCAATATCAATTTGCAATGGGATATAAAAGATTTAGGAAATACGCTTAAGCGCTTCGGGTATGGCGACACAATTAAGGGTGGGCAAGGGGAAGTCAAAGGGCATCTCAACTGGGCGGGAAGCCCACATGAATTTGACACCACACATTTAAATGGATCGCTCCAATTTGAACTACAAAAAGGGCAAATCTTAAAAGTGCAACCTGGCGTTGGCAGACTGCTAGGACTACTTAGCTTACAAAGCCTCCCAAGGCGTTTAACTTTAGACTTTAGAGATTTGTTTAGTAATGGGTTTGCCTTTGACAAGATTAGCGCATCTGTAAAAATTGACCAGGGAATTTTACGTAGCGATAACTTCAAAATGGCAGGGCCAGCTGCTGATG
>CAIOPD010000098.1 GCA_903860085.1 uncultured Pseudomonadota bacterium | reverse complement strand
TGAATGTGAATATGGATTTAAGCCCATTTTTGGCCATAGACCCGTGCGGTTATGTGGGATTAGCCGTTACCCAAACCAAAGATTTAGGCCTGGATGCCGACACCAAGATGATCGGACAGCAACTGGTGGATACACTTAGCATCCACCTTAATGCAGGTATTGACGAATGGAATAAGAATGACTGATGTAAGTGTAGATAAAAGCATAGCGCAACGTATGCCTGCCAAAGTGGCTGGCGTGAAGCAAATGGATGCCGAAAAAACCTCGCGTATCCCAATTAAAATCATTCCTCAACCTATGCTGCGTAAACCCGAGTGGATACGCATGAAGGCGCCGGATTCAGCGCGTTATCAAGAAATAAAACGCGTGCTGCGCGACAATAATTTGCATACCGTATGTGAAGAGGCGAGCTGCCCGAATATTGGCGAATGTTTTAGTGGAGGTACGGCCACCTTTATGATCTTAGGTGACATTTGCACTCGTCGCTGTCCATTTTGTGATGTGGCGCACGGGAAGCCTTTGCCACCGGACGTGCTTGAGCCAGAAAATCTAGCACGCACGATTGCACAAATGAAACTTAAATATGTTGTCATTACCAGCGTTGATCGGGATGATCTGCGTGATGGAGGGGCACAACACTTTGTTGACTGCATACGCGCTGTGCGCGCACAGTCACCAAACATCAAAATTGAAATTCTTGTGCCAGACTTTCGTGGCCGCCTAGACGTCGCAATGCAAATTTTAAGCAACGCACCGCCTGATGTGATGAACCACAATTTAGAGACTATTCCTCGACTGTATAAGCAAGCAAGACCGGGTTCTGATTATCAAAACTCACTCACGTTATTAAAGACATTTAGCGAAATGTATCCTCATGTGCCGACTAAATCTGGCTTGATGCTAGGCTTAGGTGAAACTGATGAAGAAATTTTAGAAGTGATGAAAGATTTACGCGCGCATAACGTCAGTATGCTGACCCTAGGCCAATACTTACAGCCCAGTGTGCATCATTTGCCAGTAATCCGTTATGTAGCACCTGATATTTTTGAACAATTAAAGTTGCAAGCTGATGCCATGGGCTTTAATAATACAGCTAGTGGCCCCATGGTAAGAAGTAGCTATCATGCGGATGCGCAAGCGCATCAACTTACTGATTAGTGTGAGCTAACGCTAATTAATGATAAATTATTGTAATTGATGTTCAGTTTACCAGCTCCATGCTTTAACTGGAGTTGTGCGCGCGGGCGATAGGATGCCTTATTAAATTGACTTGCGTTACATGTAACTAAGTCTTATACTTTGTTACATGTAACTTGATGAAAGGTTAATCATGCAAGCAAATGTTGCTTTAAGAGTACAAAAACACAGGGCTGGCTTACGAGCTGCTGGGTTACGTCCTGTGCAAATATGGGTGCCAGATACTCGCCGTGCAGGTTTTGCGGATGAATGCCGCCGGCAATCGCTTGCGTTACGTGCCGACTCACAAGAGACTGATGTACTGAGCTGGATGGAAGTTGTAGCTGACACTGAGGGTTGGGTGTGAGGCGTGGTGATTTAGTCACTATTTCGCTGCAAGGAGATTATGGAAAGCCGCGCCCTGCCTTAATTATTCAGTCGGATCTATTTTCTGAACATCCATCCGTTACCATCCTGCCGGTGACAAGTGATCTGCGGAATACCCCTTTGTTTAGAATTGCGGTTGATGCAGACGAACATAATGGACTCAGTAAAATATCAGAGATTATGGTGGATAAAGTACAAACAATTCCTCGTGAGAAAGTTGGCAGCGTGTTCGGACGCCTCGCGGAAGAAGATATGCTCGCTGTAAGTAGGGCATTCGCAGTTTTTATTGGCGTAGTGTAATTAATGATAAGTGCCAAAAAAAATGCGGAGAACTAAGATATTGAACTAGCGATTAACGTAAATTAAAAATCCTTATCATCAACTACACGTGAATTTATCACAATATCTATCGTGAATTTAGCGTATTTAATACTGCTTTTTATCATTAAGTAACAGAAGCTCATATACCAAAACAACACTTGCTTAAAGAAGAAGACTTATGGTCCCACGCCTGACAACCGCCTTAAATGGCCCGCTGCTATCACTAGAAAAAAGCATGCTTGATGGTATGCCAAAGATTGAACATTGGTTTCGTACCAAGTGGTTAGACTATGCTGCGCCTTTTTACGCCTCAGTTGATTTACGTAACGCTGGATTTAAGCTGGCGCCGGTGGATACTAATTTATTTCCAGGAGGCTTTAATAACCTAAGCGCTGAATTTTTACCACTCAGCGTCCAAGCTGCGATGGTGGCGGTGGAGAAGATTTGTCCGGAAGCCCATCGATTGCTGATTATTCCAGAAAATCATACGCGTAATACCTATTACCTACGTAATGTCGTGGAGCTTGCCAACATCTTAAGGCAAGCAGGTATGAATGTGCGTATAGGCTCAATTTCACCAGAAATTACCGAACCTACCATATTGGAAGCGCAAGGTGGAATGCCTCTATTGTTAGAGCCAGTAGTGCGCGTTGGCAACC
>CAIOPD010000097.1 GCA_903860085.1 uncultured Pseudomonadota bacterium | reverse complement strand
TCTCAAAGTTAAAGTGATGCCACGTATTAGCGACACTCTGTCATTAGCCGCTTTAGCTGGAGGTCCTTTAGTAGGTGCTGTAGCATTTTTGGCACAAAAAATACTTAAAGACCCCCTTAATAAAATAGCCTCAACAGAATATGAAATCGTGGGCACTTGGGATAATCCGCAAGAAATAAAAAACCCGGAAAATAGTGATGACAGTACTAAAAATATCCTTCCAAATTAAATGTCTGCAACCCGTAGTATATATGTCATGGATAGATTATTATCAATACGCATTCAAGCCAAATGGGCTTAAGTGTTAGGTAAATTTCTTTTAAAGTTTACTAAAAAATTTCTGGATTAAATATGGCCATTACTTCACGCTTAAAAACCACAAAAGCCAAATCAACAAACAACCAAGAGCTCATCAAAATAGCGGCTATCCAAATGGCCTCTGGGCCAAGCGTTGCAGCTAACTTAAGTGAAGCTGAGCGACTGATAGAAGTTGCTGCCAATCAAGGTGCCAAGCTAGTTGTTTTGCCAGAGTACTTTGCGATTATGGGTATGAAGGAAACTGATAAAGTTGCCGTACGCGAACAAGAGGGCAAAGGACCTATTCAAGATTTTTTAAGCAAAATAGCTAAAGATCATGGCATTTGGCTTATTGGTGGATCGGTCCCTATGGTCAGCAATTTTCCCAATAAAGTCCGAAACAGCTGCTTAGTCTATGATGATAAAGGTAAGCAAGTGGCGCGCTACGACAAGATACATTTGTTTGGCCTAGACTTAGGTAATGAGCATTATCACGAAGAAAACACGATTGAATCTGGCAATGACATTCAAGTAGTGGATACGCCATTCGGAAAAATTGGCTTATCAATCTGTTATGACTTACGATTCCCTGAACTATATCGTGCTATGGGCGAAGTAAATATTATTGTAATACCTGCAGCATTTACAGAAACTACAGGTAAAGCACACTGGGAAACCTTAGTGCGCGCGCGCGCCATCGAAAATTTAAGCTATGTCATAGCGGCAGCGCAAGGAGGCTATCATTTATCAGGCCGCGAGACCCATGGCAACAGTATGATAATAGATCCTTGGGGGGTGATTTTAGATAGACTACCCAGAGGTTCTGGCGTAGTTATTGCTACCATGAATCCACAATATCAAGCTAGCTTACGCAAAAGTCTTCCTGCCTTAAAACACCGTACCATTAAAGTCGTTAGTTAACAGAAAGTAAGCATCTCTCTACATGAAATCTAAAGTTAGTAGCACCCACTTTGACACTGCAACGCAGGCTTTACTGGCTCCAGCAGGTTTAGATATAGGCAAATTGCAAAATGTGCTTGGCGACATGATGTCGCATAAAATTGACTACGCCGACCTTTACTTTCAATACAGCAGGAGCGAAAGCTGGGGCTTAGAAGAAGGTCAAGTAAAATCAGGTAACTTTTCTATTGATCAAGGCGTGGGTGTCCGTGCCGTTAGCGGTGAAAAAACCGCATTCGCTTATTCCGATGACATTACTTTAAGTGCATTAAAAGAAGCAGCAAAAGCTACCAAAGCAATTGCCAGCCTTGGTGGTGAGCAAACTACCGGCAATGTGATTCAGCGTACCGCACCTCAACTTTACCTACCGCATGATCCGATTGCCTCCATGTCGGCTGAGGCTAAAGTAAAATTACTGGAAAAGTTAGAATCCATCGCAAGAAAACTAGACCCCCGCATTTCACAGGTCACAGCATCCATTGCAGGTGAATACGAAGTAATTATGATTGCGCGCCACGATGGTGTTATGGCAGCAGATGTACGTCCTTTGGTACGCTTATCAATTAACGTTATCGCCGAAAGTGGCGGTCGTCGGGAACAGGGATCAGCCGGTGGTGGTGGTCGCTTTGACTATAGCTACTTTACCGATGAAATCCTGCATGATTACGCTAAAAAAGCAGTTCATCAAGCCATTATTAATTTAGACGCACGCCCGGCCCCCGCTGGTAGTATGACAGTCGTTTTGGGTGCCGGATGGCCTGGTATATTGCTTCATGAGGCGATAGGTCATGGCCTAGAAGGTGATTTCAATCGCAAAGGTAGCTCGGCTTTTAGTAATATGATTGGCCAACAGGTTGCGGCAAAGGGTATTACTATTGTGGATGATGGCACGATACAAGACCGCCGAGGCTCACTCAGCGTGGATGATGAAGGCAACCCTACCAATCGTACCGTACTAATTGAGGACGGTATTTTACGCGGGTATATACAAGACACGCTTAATGCACGCTTAATGAACATGCCAGTCACAGGGAATGCACGCCGTGAAAGTTACGCACATATTCCTATGCCGCGTATGACGAACACCTATATGCTGAACGGTACAGTACCTCCAGAAGAAATCATCAAGTCGGTAAAAAGAGGCTTATATGCGGCCAACTTTGGTGGTGGCCAAGTTGACATTACCAGTGGTAAATTTGTATTTAGTGCTGCAGAAGCCTATATGATTGAGGATGGGAAAATTACCTATCCAGTCATGGGTGCTACTTTAATTGGTAATGGACCTGAGGTGTTAAAACGCGTTTCCATGATTGGTAATGATATGGCATTGGATAGTGGCGTTGGTACTTGCGGTAAAGAAGGTCAAAGCGTCCCTGTAGGTGTTGGTCAACCTACCCTTAAAATTGATGCACTGACCGTAGGCGGCACTGCTTAATCTTTCAAGCAAGTTATAGGCTGGCAATTCTAGCGCCTTTATAATCTAAAGCTAACACTCTTAATTCAAATCTGCAGCACCTTATCCATGGCATTTAAATTTTACCTATGACGCAAACATCACTGCCAATTCCTAAATTAGGCCAATCAAGCCGAGTTGAGCTTGCCACTAATGGTGAAGACGGTTTAGCGCTAGCTGAATTAGCCCTTAATCTAAAGAAAAAAAATCCGAATACCCCGTTGGTTATCCTAACGGCCAATGCTTTCGATGCCCAGCGCTTACTCGAAGAAATACCTTTTTTTGCACCAAGCTTATCCGTGCATTTATTGCCGGACTGGGAAACCCTACCCTACGACCAGTTTTCGCCACACCCAGATTTAATTTCAGAACGTCTTACTACTTTATATCAAATTAGCCAAAACGCTTGCGATGTCATTATCGTGCCTTTAGCCACAGCGTTAATACGCTTAAGCCCGAAGGCCTACTTAAGTGCCAATACCTTTCTACTAAAAAAAGGTCAAACGTTAGATACTGAAGCACTCCGGCTACAGTGCACAGAGGCTGGTTATCATCACGTGAGTCAAGTGATGGGGCATGGGGAGTTTAGCGTGCGTGGCGGCTTGGTTGATCTGTTCCCGATGGGTTCGGCATTACCCTATCGTTTAGATTTATTTGGAAACGAAATTGAAACCATACGCACATTTGATGTTGATACACAGAGGAGTCTTTACCCAGTTCCAGAAATAAGATTATTACCGGCACGAGAATTTCCACTGGACGCTAACGGGGTTGCACAGTTCCGATCTCAATTTCGCGAAACCTTTGAAGGCGATCCACAGCGCGCAAAAATTTATAAAGATGTCAGCAAGGGAATCGCCTCCGGCGGCATCGAATGGTATCTCCCTCTATTTTTTGAACAAACGGCAACCCTGCTTGATTATCTGCCAATTTCTAGCTTACTTTGCCTGCATGGCGACCTTGACTTAAGCGCTCAGCAGTTCTGGCATGAAGCACAATCACGTTATCGCACACTGGCGCACGATGCCGAGCGCCCATTACTGACCCCAGACAAACTGCTCATTAAATCGGAAGACTTTTTTAGCGCAACCCACCAATTTACGCGCCTAACCCTGAGTATCAATAAAACCAAAATTGGTTTACCGGCCCTTGATATTGAACGGCGGGCCGAAAAACCGCTGCATAAATTACAAAGTTTTATTGCTGACTTTTCTGGCCGAATTTTAGTCGCTGCCGAAGGTTTGGGGCGTCGTGAAACCATCTCACAATTATTTGCAGATTACGGCATCAAACCTGATCTAATTGAAACTTGGGCCGAATTTGTTAATTCTAAGTCTAAGGTAATGCTAGGAGTGTCCCCTCTCCATCATGGCTTTTCTCTAGGAAACTCTGACAAAAACGCGATTGCAGTCATTACTGAGGCTGAGTTATATGCAGCCACAGTGCGCCAACAACGACGACGTGAAAAAGAAAAAATGCGTAGTACAGAAGGTATGCTTAAAGACCTCTCTGAGCTACGTATGGATGACCCTGTGGTGCATGAGCAGCATGGGGTTGGACGTTACAAAGGATTAATTAATCTTGATTTTGGCGAAGGCGAAACCGAATTTCTGCTATTGGAATATTTTGGTGATGACAAGCTGTATGTTCCAGTTTCGCAACTATTCTTAATCTCACGTTACTCTGGTGGTCCACCAGAATCTGCCCCTTTGCATAGGCTTGGGAGTGGTCATTGGGAAAAAGCCAAGAAAAAAGCACTCAAGCAAATCCGTGACACTGCAGCCGAATTGTTAAATCTATATGCACAGCGTGCATCACGCCGTGGCCATGCCTTTACATTAAGCTTGCATGATTACGAAGCGTTCTGCGAGGGCTTTCCATTTGAAGAGACGCCAGATCAACTAGAAGCCATAGAAAATGTGATTAAAGACATGCAATCTGGTCGTCCAATGGACCGTTTGGTGTGTGGGGATGTTGGCTTTGGGAAAACAGAAGTTGCCCTACGGGCGGCGTTTGTAGCCGTTATGGGTGGGCGTCAAGTCGCAGTATTAGTACCAACGACGCTATTAGCTGAGCAACACTACAATAACTTTAAAGATCGCTTTGCCGACTGGCCCATTAAAATTGCTGAAATCTCACGGTTTAGGACTGGCAAAGAACAGACAGAGGCTTTGCGAGGTCTAGCTGCAGGGGAAATAGACATTATTATCGGCACGCACAGGCTGATACAAAAAGATGTAAAATTTAAAAACTTAGGCTTAGTAGTCCTTGATGAAGAGCATCGCTTTGGCGTACGTCAAAAAGAACAGTTGAAAGCGCTGCGCGCTGAGGTTGATATCTTGACCCTCACCGCCACACCGATTCCGCGAACACTAAGCATGGCGATGGAAGGATTACGTGAGTTTTCTATCATCACCACGCCACCACAAAAACGCCTCAGCATAAAAACCTTTCACACCGATTATTCCGAAGGCATTATTCGCGAGGCGGCAATGCGCGAGTTTAAGCGTGGAGGCCAAGTGTACTTCTTGCATAATGAAGTCGCTACCATCCACTCTATGCGTGAAAAGTTAGAGCGCATATTGCCTGATGCGCGCATCGCTGTAGCTCATGGCCAGTTGCGTGAGCGTGAGCTAGAACATGTGATGCGCGACTTCTATAATCAACGTTATAACTTACTACTTTGCACTACCATTATTGAAACCGGTATTGATGTGCCGACCGCCAACACCATCATCTTGAATAAAGCTGATATGTTTGGTCTAGCACAAATGCACCAGTTAAGAGGTCGCGTTGGCAGGTCTCATCACCAAGCCTACGCTTATCTATTGACTGACCCAGATCGCAAAATTAGTGTGCAAGCACAAAAACGTTTAGACGCGATTCAGTTAATGGAAGACTTAGGTGCTGGCTTCCACCTAGCCATGCATGATTTAGAAATTCGCGGGGCGGGTGAACTGCTCGGTGATAGTCAAAGTGGTGAAATGCAAGAGATTGGTTTCCACCTATATTCAGACATGCTTAATCATGCGGTGAAACAGCTGAAAGCCGGCAAAGAACCGGATCTAAATGCGCCACTTGGCGTTGCGACTGAGATTAATCTACACACCCCAGCTCTGCTTACCAAAGATTATTGTCAAGACGTACACGAGCGACTAGTGGTATATAAGCGCTTAGCCAATTGTGACGAGGAGGAAGCACTAGATAACCTACAAGAAGAACTGATTGACCGCTTTGGCTTGTTACCTGAGCAAGGTGAAACACTAATTGCTTGCCATAGACTTAGAATTGCTGCCAAAGCCATTGGGATTGTTAAAATTGACGCCAGCAGTGAAGCCATCCAATTACAATTTGACCCTAAGGCCGACATTGACCCTACTAAGTTAATTGCCTTATTACAGCGAGATAGACGTTGCCGTATGAACGGGCCAGACAAGTTTAGAATGACTGTGAATTTAGAAGAGGTCAGTCATCGTGTAGACTTTATAAAAGTATTATTAAAAGAGTTTGTTTAGGACAAAATTATGCTGGAAAAACTAATCACATTAATTGCAGTGTGGATCATGGGTGTAATCTCAAGTATGGGATACGCTGGGATTGTGCTGCTGATGGCAATTGAATCTGCTTGCATTCCATTACCCTCTGAAATCATTATGCCGTTTGCCGGCTTCTTGGTATTTAAGGGCGAATTGGTGCTGTGGATAGTGGCAGTGGCTGGCGCCTTAGGCTGCGTACTCGGTTCAATACCTGCTTATTATCTTGGAATGTACGGAGGCAGGCCGCTTGTAGAAAAGTACGGGAAATACATACTCATTTCGCACAAAGATTTAAATATGGCCGATGACTGGTTTGCCAAGCATGGCGACATTATTATCTTTATCGCCCGTCTATTGCCTGCAGTGCGCACCTTTATCGCCTTTCCTGCGGGAGTTGCGCGTATGAATATGCCTAAGTTTATTGCCTATACCTTTGTTGGATCACTCATTTGGTGCTTTATTTTAGCGTACGTAGGCATGAAATTTGGAGAAAACTGGGTTATGCTAAAAGCATACTTTCACCAATTCCATTACATTATTGCTTTGCTAGGTGCGGTATTCGTCGCATGGTATTTACGACGTCACTTTCAGCAGAACTAATAAAAAAAACCCTATTAGTAGCTATTATCTAGCAATCGTTGTCAATTTAAACTTACCTGTCTAATTCACACCAATTAATTGGCGTGCAATCAAAAACGATTATCTTTAATTGAATTTTAAAATAACGCCCTCTCTGACCTCAGGTTTAGGTATCGACTGAGCAGAAAGGACGGGGATTCATACTAAGTTTAAACAGTTAAGATACAATTATTTCTTTTTACTAGCTTTCTTTTTGTTATCAACTCCTTGTATTAATACTGTTTCAATCACGTGAATTTCGCCATTATCGGCTTTAATATCACCACCACCAATTACCCCAATACCATTGACTTTAACACCATCAGCCACTGATAGATTCAAGTCATGGCCTTCCACCGTTTTCACTTTGCCGGCCTGCACATCTGCCGCACTAATTTTCCCAGCTACTACATGGTAAGTCAGCAATTTCGTAAGCGCTTCTTTATCGTTCAGCAATGCATCTAATTTTGCTTTTGGTAATTTGGCAAAAGCGGCATCATTAGGTGCAAATACAGTAAATGGACCTGCGCCTTTTAATGTGTCAACTAGACCCGCTGCTTTGAGTGCTGTGACCAATGTCTTTAGAGAACCGTCAGCAATAGCTGAGTCCACAATATCATCAGCAAATGCAGCATTTGATATGCCTAGCGCTAACAAAGTTACCAGTAATACTTTCTTCATAAATTTTCCTAAATTAAATTGTGACCTATCATTTCTCACAGCTGATACTGTGACGAATGATTATGGCAACACGCACTAAGACAAGTTGCACACCTTTCTGATTAAAACGATTTTATTTAAGAAATTTGAGTAACTTATTATTTATGTTAACCCCTAATTTACAAGCAGTCTGTCGTGATAATTAAGATGTAACTGACGCAAAGAAAAAGGGCGGATACTCCGCCCTTTGTGACACTAACAAAAACCTTAAAGGTCTGTGTCAGTAGTTATTTTGTTGCTGGTTCAACCATTTCAACTTTTTTAGCGGTTTCTTTTTTTGCCTTAGCTACATGTTTCTTGGCTTTAACTGGTGCCACTTTAGCCTCTTCAACTGGTTTAGCTACTTCAGCTTTCACTTCTTTTGTCGCCGTAACTGCCGGAGCTTTAGCTGCTTCAACTGGTTTAGCAGCGTCTGCTGCAAATGCTACTGAGCCTAAAGATAATGCAAAAGCGCCAGCTAATAATGTTGCTAATAATTTGTTCATTTTAATCTCCAAAAATAAGTAAGTATTGTGTTAACAAAGCTGGTTAAGAAACATGTTTCGTCTTTCACCATGGACGTAATCGTAAGCCTCGAAACTTACTCAAACCTTACAAATTTCTTGATGAATTAAATTTTTTAATGCCTTGCTGCCAAAAACCATACATTAAGAAAAACTCGCGCGCGACACTAAGCAGGCGATCAATTACTCAAACATATGAGCTAAAGAAATAAAGCGTGCAGCAAGTGGAATATCTAGCGCCTTCATATCATTAGGATAATTTGTGCCATCATAATTCGCATGATTTACCATAGCGACAACTGCCGCATTTGAAATAAAGCCACAAACACGATAAAAGATTTCTTTAGCCGCGTAACCTC
>CAIOPD010000096.1 GCA_903860085.1 uncultured Pseudomonadota bacterium | reverse complement strand
CGCCTCTTAATCTAGCGCAGTCTCCTCTAAGCTTTTTGGATCAATTACATTATATTTTTAGTCAGACTTTGCCTAGCGACATCAAAGTAGATGCTATCACCTCGGCTACACCCCTAGATTACCTTAAAACACAGTTAATGCTAAAACATGAAGTTGCGGCGATCCGAGAAGCGCCTGTATTTGGGGTCATGGGCGCCACTGGCGGCGAAGTCGTTACTGGCGCTTATTTACTTGGTGGCTTGTATTTATTGCAACAACGTATTATTACCTGGCATTTACCAACTGCATTCTTAGCTGCACTTGGTCTTATTTCTTTAGGTTTTTATATTAGCAACCCATCACAGTTTACTGACCCCCTATTTCACTTAATGAGCGGCGCCTCCATGCTTTGCGCATTTTTTATTATTACCGACCCAGTCAGCGGCCCCACCACACCACGAGGTAAACTGTATTTTGCCGCCGGTGTTGGGATTCTCACCTATTTAATCCGCGTCTATGGCGGCTATCCAGATGGCGTGGCTTTTGCGGTATTGTTGATGAATATGTGCGTACCCTTGATTGATGCCACAACGCAACCGCGCGTTTTTGGTCATCACAAAAGTTAGGTTAAGCTATGGCAGAAACTCCAATCCAGCACACGCTTAAAACGACAGTAACCATGATGGTCTTTGCACTAATCGGGACAGCATTATTGGCTTATTTCTTTGAAATTACGCGTGTGCCAATCGAAGCAAGTGAGAAGGAAGCACGTTTAGCGCTGTTTAAACAAATTTTGCCGGAGAGTGCATACGACAATGCATTATTAACAGATGTAGTTGAGCTTCCCCCTAGTGCATTGCTTGGTAGCCAACACACAACTATCGCCAATATTGCTAGACTGAATCATCAGGTTGCAGGCGTGATACTTGAAGCGGTGGCGCATGATGGCTATAGTGGTGATATCAAGCTACTGATTGCAATCCGCGCAGATGGTTCTATTAGTGGCGTGCGTGTGCTTGCACATAAAGAAACCCCTGGGTTAGGTGATTACATTGATATAACACATGGCAAGTGGATACAATTATTTAATGATGAATCGTTAAGCAAATCACCACCCCAATCTTGGCAAGTGAAAAAAGACGGCGGTAAGTTTGACTACATGGTGGGCGCCACTATAACCCCACGCGCGGTAGTGAAGGCAGTTTTAAAAGCATTAGAATTTTTTGAGAAAAATAAAAAAATGCTATTTACAGAAATTAAAAATACAACACTTCCTTCAGTACCTTCAATGCCAATACAGGGAGAAAAACCATGACTAACCAGTATAAAGAAATTGCACTTAATGGCCTGTGGAAACAAAATTCAGGTGTTGTACAGTTGCTAGGTATGTGCCCGACCTTGGCAGTCACAACCAGTGCAGTTAACGGCCTAAGCCTTGGTCTCGCTACCGCTATAGTGATGGCATTATCCAACGGTTCTGTATCCCCAGTCCGTCAGTTTGTGCCCTCAGAGATTCGCGTGCCGGTATTTATTTTAGTCATTGCAACACTAGTCACCGTTATTGATATGTCACTTAATGCATTCGCACACCCTTTACATAAAGTACTAGGCATTTTTATTCCACTGATTGTAGTTAACTGCATCGTATTGGCACGAGTAGAATCTTTTGCCGCTAAAAATGATGCGGTACCGTCCTTACTAGATGGCTTTATGATGGGAACCGGCTTGGCTTTAGTACTCGGGGTGCTTGGCGGCCTGCGTGAACTAGTAGGTAAAGGTACGCTTTTTTCTGGCTTGGATTTGGTGTTTGGACCAACCGCAAAACAATTTATGTTGACCGTCAATACCGATTATCACGGCTTTTTATTGGCAGTATTGCCACCTGGTGCTTTCTTGGGTTTAGGCTCTTTAATTGCTCTGCGCAATTGGATTGAAATTAGAAAGACAGCTAAAACTAACGCAGCCAGCGACTTGTCCCAACCTGCGTTAATCAATTAATTTTTATGAACGCGGAAAAACGCCTAGAAATTTTTAAGCGCTTAAGTATCGCGATACCAAACCCTAGCACCGAACTGCAACATAACAGTACCTTTGAGCTCTTAATTGCGGTGATATTATCTGCGCAGGCTACAGATAAAGGCGTGAATCTCGCTACTGAAAAATTATATGCAGTTGCCAATACCCCAGAAAAAATTTTGGCACTTGGGTTACATGGCTTAGAGTCTTATATCAATAGCATCGGCCTTTATCATACAAAAGCAAAAAATGTTCTCGCGACCTGCCAGATGCTAATCAACAAACATGATTCGCAGGTGCCAAATACTCGCTCTGATTTAGAAGCACTTCCAGGAGTAGGTCGGAAAACAGCCAACGTAATTTTGAATACTGCATTTGGTCAGCCAACAATTGCCGTAGACACCCACCTATTCAGATTAGGTAATCGCATCAAACTCGCGACGGGAAAAACGGTATTGGAGGTTGAAACTAACTATGTAAAAACCATTCCAGCAGCATTTATGCAAGATGCCCATCACTTGTTAATCCTACATGGTCGCTATACCTGTACGGCACGTAAACCAAAGTGCGGCCAATGTTGTATTGAAGACCTGTGTGAATATAAGGCCAAGGAATATAATGCCACCTAATTTCCATCTTAAAAGAATGCGCCATGAGTTTGTATAACCCCAGCCGAGATCAAGCACGCCAATTCTTATTTGATGCTTGGAAGAAATTTCAGCAACAAGTAGTGCTGAGCGATTTGGAAAAAATTGCAGTGGAAGTGATGCAGATGCATCCTGAATACCATGCGATATTAGTGGCACCAGAACGCTATATGAATGAACAGTATTTCCCTGAAATGGGTGCGACTAACCCATTTTTACATTTAAGCTTACACCTGTCGGTGATTGAGCAAATTAGCATTAATCAGCCCATCGGCATTGCGCAAATTTATGCACAACTTCGGCAACAACATAATGACAGCCATCTTGCACAGCATGAGATTGTGGATTGTTTAGCCGAAACCATTTGGCAAGCACAGCGTAATAATAGCGGCTTGGATGCAGCGAATTACCTCACCTTACTAGAACAAAAGCTGGGTAAAACTTAGCTAATCAAAGCTGGCAGATTGACGCTGCTCTAGTGACACCAGTAAGTCTTGCTGTGCCGTTACGCCCATGTCCCACCATGCTTTAATCTCATCAATAGTACGATAGCAGCCATGACACATGCCGCTTAGTTCATCCATAGCACAGACACCAATACAAGGTGATTGCACTTCCGCTACCTTATTGTCAGACATTAGCGCTCTAACCTTAGCTTAAAGTGCCGTGGCATTGTTTATATTTTTTACCAGAACCGCATGGACAAACATCATTACGACCAATCTTGATACCCTCACGAATAATCGGCTGCGTGGTAAGGGCTTGCTCATCTTCGTTGCTGACAACGCCTAGTGCTTCGTCGTAGTCCGCGTGCTGATATTTTACATTCTCCACTTCAACCGGCTTTTCTACAGCTTCTACATCAGCCTCTGTTTTAACCTGAACTAACATGGTGACTTTGGTGACTTCACTTTTCACAGTATTGAGCAGACCTTCAAATAGCTCAAATGCCTCACGCTTGTATTCTTGCTTAGGATTCTTTTGTGCATAGGAGCGCAAATGAATACCTTGGCGCAAATGATCTAATGCAGCTAAATGTTCACGCCAATGGTTGTCTAAAGCCTGCAACATCACTGAACGCTCAAACTGACGCATAATATCTGGGCTAGCTAATTCTTCTTTAGCTGCATAAGCCACATCCGACGCTTCAAAAATACGGTCGCGTAAGGTTTCTTCATGTAGATCTGGATTATCTTCCAACATTTTTTGTAATGGAATTTCTAAACCAGCTTCAGCTTTCAATTCTTTCTCTAAGCTCGGCACATCCCATAGTTCTTCAACGCTATTGGGCGGAATATGTGCAGCAATCATGCTAGCTAATACATCTTCACGCATTGCTTTAATTGTTTCACCCACATCGGTAGCTTCTAACAATTCATTACGTTGCTCATAAATCACTTTACGTTGATCATTAGCCACATCGTCGTATTCAAGTAACTGTTTACGAATATCAAAGTTACGGCCTTCCACTTTACGCTGCGCATTCTCAATGGCACGTGTCACCCAAGGATGTTCAATCGCCTCACCATCTGGCATATTGAGTTTTTCCATAATCGCTGACACACGATCAGAAGCAAAAATACGGAGTAATTGATCTTCTAATGACAGGTAAAAACGGCTAGAACCAGCGTCACCTTGACGACCTGAACGGCCGCGCAATTGGTTATCGACACGGCGTGATTCATGACGCTCAGTACCAATAATATGTAATCCGCCAGCAGCTAACACGCTATCGTGACGTAACTGCCATTCTGCTTTTATTGCTGCGCATTTCGTGGCTTT
>CAIOPD010000095.1 GCA_903860085.1 uncultured Pseudomonadota bacterium | reverse complement strand
GCTTGGAGTTTGGGCTGGGCGCGTACCTATATTTTAGCGTTAGTAAGCGAGCGCATAGGCGCCGATCTGCGCACCATTACTTATGAACATTTATTGCGTCTGTCACTGGAATATTTTGGTGGTAAGCGCACTGGTGATTTAATGTCGCGCATCGGTTCTGAGTCTGATCGTATCTGCGTATTTCTATCACTACATTTACTCGACTTTGCGACAGATGTGTTAATGATATTGATGACTGCAGCAATCCTAATTTCTATCAATGCCAAGCTGGCATTGATTACTTTACTGCCGCTACCCTTTATTGCGTGGATGATTCACATCGTGCGCGATCGCTTGCGCACAGGCTTTGAAAAAATTGACCGCGTATGGTCGCAGGTCAGCAATGTGCTAGCAGACACCATTCCCGGAATCCGCGTAGTCAAAGCTTTTGCACAAGAAGGTCGTGAGGCGTTGCGCTTTCGTGAAGCGAACCAACATAACCTCATCGTCAACGACCGAATCAATAAAATATGGTCGCTGTTTTCACCTAGCGTCACCTTGCTGACCGAAATTGGTCTCCTGTTGGTCTGGGCATTTGGTATTTGGCAAGTCGCCCATAATGAAATAAGCGTCGGTGTATTAACCGCTTTTCTCGCCTATATCAGTCGCTTTTACACTCGCTTAGACTCCATGAGCCGCATCGTTTCGGTCACACAAAAGGCTGCCTCTGGGGCTAAACGCATTTTCGATATTTTGGATCATGTCTCTAGCGTGCCTGAGCCTTCCAACCCCGTGCACTTAGATCAAGTTAGCGGCCGTATTGAAATTCGCGGCGCGGGCTTTCGGTATGGCAACCGCTCTGTGATTAAAGATTTAAACCTAGTCATAGAGCCAGGAGAAATGATAGGCTTGGTGGGACACAGCGGTTCAGGCAAAAGCACAATGGTCAATTTAATGTGCCGCTTTTATGATGTATCAGCTGGCTCCATCAGCTTAGATGGTGTCAATATTCGCTCGTTACCAATCTCTGAATACAGACGTAATATCGGACTAGTATTACAAGAGCCATTCTTGTTTTTTGGGAGCATTGCCGAGAATATTGCCTACGGTAAACCTGAAGCCACCCGCGCTGAAATTGTTGCCGCCGCCCGCGCCGCGCACGCCCATGAGTTTATCTTACGTCTGCCCCATGGATATGACTCCTTGGTTGGCGAGCGTGGCCACGGCCTATCTGGTGGCGAACGCCAACGCATCTCCATCGCGCGTGCCTTACTGATTGACCCTAGGATTCTAATCTTGGATGAAGCCACTGCATCAGTGGATACCGAAACCGAAAAAGAAATTCAAAAAGCGCTCGATAACCTCGTGCATGGCCGCACCACCATTGCTATCGCACACAGATTATCCACCCTACACAAAGCCAATCGCCTAGTGGTTTTAGACCAAGGTCAAATTGTGGAGGTCGGCAATCACGACGAGTTGATGGCGCGCGAAGGGGCTTATTACCGCCTATATCAAGCACAAGCGCGTAATGTAGATGCCGACTTAGATGACCTAAGTAGTGCTCCCCATATTATAGATAAAGAGCTTAGCGTATAACGATGGAACAGATTCCGCTCATTACCGACCAAAAAGCGCCATTCACGCTCACGCGTAATGCTGGCGGTCGATTGCAGCTCATCACTGCCGATGGTGCCGTCCACGATGGCGTCTACCCTGTACGAGCGTTTCCTATTAGTGCAGCTGATGAAGGTCTGTCAGTAGTGAGTGCAGACAGTCACGAATTATTATGGATAGAGAGATTAAGCGATTTAGATACAGACAGCCGCACACTCCTAGCCACTGAACTGGCGCAACGTGAATTTATGCCAGAAATTCAAAGCATACATCAGGTGTCAAGCTTTGCCACACCAAGCATTTGGCAGGTCACAACCGACCGTGGGGAAGCTGAACTGGTATTAAAAGCCGAAGATCATATACGCCGACTAACGCAAACCTCACTTCTCATTACCGATGGTCATGGCATTAACTTCTTGATTCAGGACCTAGAACAATTGGATAAACATAGCCGTAAACTGCTTGATAGATTTTTGTAAACGTATCTCAGCATACATATGCATGCGTCTAATCGTCATTAAGCAACTCCTGATACAAACAGATACAAGCAAACGCCTAAACGACAAATCTTAGATACATATCCCTGATTAAATACAGTTCAGTCGCCATTTACGTTGGCGTAATTGACCTCAAGGAGAATGTCCATCATGTTGTTTTCTACAAAAACTATCTTTCAAAAAATAGCCATGCCTATGTCCGTGTTAGCATTACTGACCGCCTTCAGTTTACAGCCTTTGATTGCACAAGCTGAATGTGGCCATGGTCATTGGAATCAAGAAAAACATAGTGAAAATTTTGAAAAAAGAATGAATGCACTGCATGATGAGCTTGCATTGTCAGAATCACAACAAGTCGCTTGGCAGGACTTTACTGTAGCTTTAACACCTACAGCGCATGAAGCGAAACATGATCGCTCTGAGTTTTCTCAACTAACAACAACAGAACGTCTTGATCGCATGTTAAACATGATGAAGCTAAGACAAGAAAAGATGGCTTCTCATATACAATCTATAGAAAGCTTTTACAGCACATTAACGTCTGAGCAACAGAAGATTTTTGATCAGAAATTTAACCAGCATTTTCATCGTCAGAAATAAGCGTTAAAAAAGATTGCTGACTGTATTTGATGGAATATCACTTAGAAAGAAAGGGCTCTCAATTGGGAACATTGCTAGCAGATGATCAAGTTACCCACGTACTCATTGTTGATGATGATGACGATATTAGGTCCTTGCTTTCGGATTTTCTTGAGCGCAATCATTTAATTGCTTTTCAGGCAACTGACGGCGAGGCGATGCGTAAGATGATACTTTCGCATCGCATTGATCTCATTGTGTTAGACCTTAATTTACCAGGTGAAGATGGCCTATCGTTATGCAGTCAGTTGCGTGCCAGTTCTAACATTCCAATTATCATGCTGACTGCAAAGTCCGACCCTATAGATCGGATTGTTGGCTTGGAAACAGGGGCGGATGATTACGTTTGCAAACCATTTGAGCCCCTCGAACTACTGTCTAGAATACGCAGTGTTTTGAGACGCACACAGCAGCTAGGTAATAGCTCGACAAAAACAACCGAAGCAATAAAAATGCATTTTGCAGACTGGGTATTAGACCTGACAGCTCGGCATCTATTGGATCCGCAAGGGGTTATTATTTCTTTATCTGGCGCTGAGTTTAGGTTATTAAAAATGTTTCTTGATCGCCCTAATCGAATTCTCAACAGGGATCAAATTATGGATCAAATGCATGGCCGAGATGCGAGCGCCTTTGACCGCTCGATTGATTTGCAAGTCAGTCGGCTACGTCAAAAAATAGAGTTAGATCAAAAATCACCTACTATTATCAAAACCGTGCGAAATGAAGGATACATTCTTGCCACCACAGTCAAGGTAGAAACGAGATGATTAAATCTTTTATTGGTTCGATGACTGCTAGAATTTTCATCATTCTAGCTTTAGGTACTATCGTTTCTGCTACTTTAGTCATGGCGTTCGCGAGCTATGAGCGCAGAGACTTAGAGTCGCATATGCGCATGGTGCACAGCGCAGAACGGATAGAGCAAATCATATTGATGTTAAATGCTGTTCCTAAAGCTTCGCGAGCGGCCTTAACTCATGTTGCTGAAAAAAACGGTATTAAAATTGACCTTTCCAACAGCACGACGCTAGAAGGGAAATTCCCGGACTCTGAATTTTCAGGCGTGCTTCGACGCACCCTTGGTGAGGACAGACCTGTTACTGTGATTGAACGAAGCAATCAGGACTGTCTACCCATAAAAAGTGAGTTAGTACAAATAAATCCATCATCACACCACTGCCAGACTATATTCACCACGCTTAGCGATGGAAGCCCCATAAGACTAGATATTAGACATCACGATCGTAATTCAATGCCGTTTCAAGGGAACTTCATCAGAACCCTGCTTTTGTTTTTGCTTGCCATTGTTCTTATATCACTACTTGTAGCCCACATGGCGACGAAGCCGTTACGTAGATTGGCGCAAGCTGCCCATGATTTAGGTCGCAATATTGAGCATCCGCCACTTCCTGTGAATTCAGGCTCCACAGAAGTTAAACAAGCGTCCATTGCCTTCAACAGCATGCAATCAAACATTCGCAACCATATACAGGAGCGCACCTATATGCTCGCTGCTATTGCACACGATTTACAAACACCATTGACGCGTCTCAGGTTACGACTGGAAAAGGTAGCCGATGAAGATTTACGTGCACGACTGGTTGCCGATTTGTCAGCTACCCTAGATATGGTGAAAGAGGGATTGGACTTTGCGCGTAGCACTAATACTGAAGAGCCATTTGAGCTTGTCGATATAGATTCACTGATAGAAGCTATCTGTAATGACGCGACAGACGCTGGTGCAGAAGTTACGTTTAGCGGAAAACTCGGAAAACCCATTTTAGCTTGCCCGCATATACTGCGTCGCTGTATTAATAACTTGTTGGATAATGCGATTAAATACGGTGGCTCTGCTCATGTAACTGTGCATCAAGAAGGAAATAAAGCGATAGTGACGATTGTTGATGGGGGGCCTGGCATACCAGAAGCGCAATTAGAAGCCGTATTTCAACCATTTAAGCGTATCGAAGGTTCAAGATCAAGAAACTCTGGTGGCACTGGATTGGGTTTAACTATTGCTCGTATTATTGCCGAGAAGCATCACGGCTCGATTAAGCTCAGCAATATGGCGACACTTGAGCTTGGCTTAATTGCTAAATTAGAATTACCCATTTCATGACTTCGCTATAACTCCCAAAAGGCTAAAGTGTCTATAAAAAGTACAATGGCCCGAGCTAACAGCTCATGGGTACGTGAAGAGTTATTACATCTACTTTCGGTTTCTGCAACGCTTTCCGGGCTATGCATTACTGTCGTAGCGCTTATGAACGCATTCGCAAAAGAAATCACAACAGTAAGCGTAGTTGACGATATTTTTGCAATCTGCGCATTGTTATTTCTGATTTGTATGTACCTTATTTTTACAGCGCTACGCATGAAGAATACCCATAGACTTAATAACGTAGTCAATCTCATTGATTTTTTGTTTCTGCTTGCAATGACCAGTATGACACTTGCAGGTTTTGTGATGGTATATACCATTTGGTAACCTAATCACATCTATCTTTTCTTCATTCCAACCTAAGCACTCACATGGGTTTTCAGCGCAGATACAAGACGATACAAATCTTCAAAGATTTGAAAAAACTATGACACTACTTTGTAGTCAAATAAGCACATAAGTTAAAAAATGGGCTTATTAAAGAGGAGTGACTCATGAAAAATGTTAAATTATTATGTAGTGTTGTATTGGTAGCTGGAATGATGCTAAGCCAAACAGCTATGGCAGACCGTGGGCACGGTTATGGTGGTAGAGGACATTCGCATGTGGGTGTTGGTTTATATATTGGAGGACCTTACCTATATCCATACTACCCACCATACCCCTACGGATATTACCCGCCAGTCATAATAACGCCAGCGCCAGCTCAACCCCCTGTTTACATTGAACAGCAGCAACCTGTGCAAGCTCCCCCAACAGTTATTCAGCAGGCTGCGCCTGAGAATTATTACTGGTACCACTGCGCTAATCCAGATGGTTACTACCCATATATAAAAGAGTGTCCAGCTGGATGGCAAAAAGTTACACCAACACCACCGACACAACCTTAGTACTGGAGCATGATAATGAATACGAAACTTAAGATGGCATTGGTGTTGCCAACTTTATTAGTCCTATCCGCGTGCGTGTCTATTCCGTCTGGACCAAGTTCGATGGCTTTGCCTGGTACTGGTAAAAACTTTGATCAATTTAGATTTGATGATAATGAGTGTCGGCAGTTTGCAAATGCGCAAATTGGTGGCACAACTGCGAACCAAGCGGCGAACGACAGCTTTACTAAAAGTGCTGTGGTAGGCACCGCAATAGGAGCCGCAATCGGTGCTGCTGCAAATGGTGGTAAAGGTGCGGGAGTGGGAGCCGCAACTGGATTGTTATTTGGTAGTTTGATTGGTGTAGATGCCTCAAATGCCTCTGCTTATAGCGCGCAAAAACGCTACGACATTGGCTATACTCAATGTATGTACGCCAAGGGGCATCGCGTACCAGTTTCAGGACACATAGAGCAGCAAAGAAGCTACACCCCACCACCACCAAAACCAACCTATTATGCACCACCGCCACCTCCAGGTTACGCACCGCCACCCCCATCCGGTTATGCGCCACCCCCACCTCCAGACGCACCGAGATGAAAATATATTTGACGGGCTAAGTTTTTTCTTAACCCGTCAAATATATCCCTCAAATAATCATATAACTTTCATATTACTTTAGTATGATTGTAGCTATTCTAGATTCACTCAAAAGGATTTAATCTATGCCTGTATTGTCAATTTTTCGGTTTTTATCTTTAGTGTTAGCGATGACT
>CAIOPD010000094.1 GCA_903860085.1 uncultured Pseudomonadota bacterium | reverse complement strand
TCCAAAGTCCCTGGCGTATTGAGCGCTGAGGTCAATCTTGCGCTAGAAACCGCGCAAGTGACTGGTGCAAAGGATCTTGTTAACTCAGTGCTTCTGATTCAAGCTGTCGTTGATGCTGGATACCAAGCCCAATTATTGAACGATGACACTATTGCAGTTGTAACGACCATGCCAGGTTGGCCAGTGTTGTTGGCAGCGATACTATCAACACCTATGGTGTTTGCCATGGTGGCACAGTGGTTAGGTTGGCAAGGACAGTTGCCAGCTTCTTTACAATGGCTATTGGCAACGCCAGTGCAATTTTGGTTAGGTTGGCGCTTTTATAAAGCCGGCTGGAGCGCACTTAAAGCTGGCGCTGGCAATATGGACCTATTGGTGGCGTTAGGCACATCAGCGGCTTATGGCTTAAGCGTTTATCTATGGTTTAGTCCTTCGCATCACGCGATGCAGCACTTATATTTTGAATCTTCTAGCATTGTAATTAGTTTAGTCTTACTTGGTAAATGGCTAGAAAGTCGCGCTAAGCAAAAAACCACTGCAGCTATCCGCGCGCTTAATGCCTTACGTCCAGAGCGCGCTAGCGTGCTCCGAGATGGCAAAGAGCTACTATTGGCTATCGCGCAAGTGCAGGTTGGTGATGTAGTGATGGTAAGACCGGGCGAGCGTATAGCTGTCGATGGGCGCGTGACAGACGGCCAGAGTCAAGTCGATGAGTCCTTGGTCACAGGTGAAAGTTTGCCTGTAGCCAAAAAGGCTGGGGATCAGGTGACAGGTGGCGCCCTCAATGGCGATGGTTTGCTTTATGTTCGCACCAGTGCTGTTGGTGCTGAATCCGTTTTGTCGCGTATTGTGCGTTTGGTTGAATCAGCTCAGGCAAAGAAAGCCCCCGTTCAGCGCTTAGTAGATAAAGTCAGCGCAGTCTTTGTACCTACGGTAATTGCGATTGCCTTGATGACTTTTCTGGTTTGGGGCTTCTTTGGTGGTGACTGGCAAGTGGCTATTCTGAATGCAGTAGCGGTGTTGGTGATTGCGTGCCCTTGTGCACTGGGTCTTGCCACACCCACCGCTATAATGGTCGGTACTGGTGTTGCGGCCCAGCACGGGGTGCTGATTAAAGATGCGGAAGCATTGGAATTAGCGCATGCCATTAAGGTGGTGGCTTTTGATAAGACTGGCACTTTAACTGAAGGTCGTCCGAAACTCCTTGAAGTTTATCCTGCATTAGGTTCGGTAGACGACCTATTATTGTTAGCGGCAAGCTTACAAGCTGGTAGTGAGCATCCCATCGCTAAGGCTGTGCTCAGCGCCGCGCAAAAACAAGGCTTACAATTGCTCCCAGCACACGATCTTAAAGCCTTAGCTGGGCGAGGCGTTAGCGCCAAGGTTGGTGATCAGCAGTTGTATCTTGGTAATGCAAGCTTAATGGTTGAGTTGGGTGTCGATGTGGCTTTGTTTAACACACAGGATGCTGAATTAGAAGCTAATGGGCGAAGCGTGTCTTGGTTATGCCAAGGCACTTTAGGAAGTGCGCCAACACTATTAGGCATGTTCGCATTTGGTGATGCCCTCAAAGCTAGCGCGAAAAGCGCGATTGTGCGTCTGCAACATCTTGGCATTGAGACCGTATTGATTTCTGGTGATAACTTAGGTAGCGCCAACGCGATTGCTAGTCAGGTCGGTATTAACCGTGTTTACGCACAGGTATTGCCCGAGGATAAAGCTAATATTATTATGGCGCTAAAGAAAAATGGAGGACTGATAGCCATGGTGGGTGATGGCCTCAATGATGCCCCAGCGTTGGCTGCAGCGGATATCGGCATTGCCATGTCAACAGGCACTGATGTCGCCATGCATGCGGCAGGCATTACATTGATGCGTGGAGATCCGGCCCTAGTGGCGGACGCTATAGAAATTTCAAGGCGGACTTATGCCAAAATCAGGCAGAATTTGTTTTGGGCTTTTATTTATAACGTGGTGGGTATTCCTCTAGCCGCGATGGGCTTTCTTAGCCCGGTAATCGCAGGTGCCGCCATGGCTTTAAGTAGTTTTAGTGTCGTGTCTAATGCCTTGCTGCTTAAGTATTGGCGGCCGTCTAAAGATCCTAAGTGAAGTAAGTTTCACTAATGGCTATATTGGTATGCGATTGTTAACTTAATCTGGTCGGGCTTCAGCTTCTGCCTTAAATAATAGGCGGTTAGCTTCTGCTTTTTTGACATCATCAATTTCGCGCATGACACTTTTTAAATCAACGGCTTTAGTTTCTTCTCTAAAGCGTCCGCTAAGCACTGTATCCAATTTCAAATCACCATGGGCATATAGCGCCCAAATCTCTTTGCCGTATTGTGAGGTAAGTAGTTCCGGCGCAAAGCGTCCAAAGTAACTTGCAAGATTGTCTACATCACGTTCAAGCATGCCCTTTGCTTGGTTATTGCCAGCCGCATCAACCGCTTGCGGTAGGTCGATAATGACGGGCCCATCTTGACTTAGTAAGATGTTAAATTCGGAAAGATCGCCATGCACGATACCAGCGCATAGCATTCGCACCACTTCTTGAATGAGGGCTCGGTGGTAAATGCGTGCCTGCTCAGCAGTCAGTTCTACATCGTTTAACCTAGGGGCTGCATTACCGTTGGCATCGGTCACCAACTCCATTAATAATACGCCTTCGTAAAAATTAAATGGCTTAGGTACGCGCACGCCAGCAGCAGCTAGTCTGTACAAAGCATCCACCTCGGCGCTTTGCCAAGCCTCTTCTTGTGCTTTACGTCCGAATTTAGAGCCTTTTTCCATCGCGCGTGACTGACGACTGCTTTTGACTTTACGACCTTCGGTGTAATCCACACTTTGCCTAAAGCTACGTTTATTCGCCTCTTTGTATACCTTAGCGCAGCGCACGTCGTCACCGCATCGCACTACATAGACGGTCGCTTCTTTACCACTCATCAACTGGCGAACGACATCGTCAATTAAGCCATCTTCAAGTAGTGGTTCAAGTCTGGTTGGTGTTTTCATAGGAATGCATGATACGTGCTCAAGACAAGCATAGTCAACATTTGAGGACTTTTCTTTATATTGTTTAAGTTGCCTTAACGCCGCTACGCAGAGTTTTAGTTACTAAATACAAGCGAATTTTTCTCATTGTATATTTATGTATCATTATTTTTTAATTTTATTTCATTAGTTTGATTTGTATCAAAGTCGATAGAAACTAATAACCCTATTGTGACTGTGTGAAATTGCGTCTAGATAGTTGGATGAAAAGTTGTTTGATTTTAATTAGGTTTTAGTCGTGGTGATTAGGCCCATTTAGTCAGAAGAAATTAGTTAATTAAGGGGATAAAAATGCATGTAAAAAACAGTATCAAACCATTGTTAGCAGCTGTTGCGGTTGTTTTTGGAATGTCTTTGTCAACGGGAGCTTTAGCTGTTGATGCAGATGCGGCTTTATCGTTAGCCCGTCAAAATGGCTGCCTCAAATGCCATTCTCCAGATAAACATAAAGATGGCCCAGCCTATCGCGATGTAGCGGCTAAGTACAAAGATAAAGACCACGCAGAAACCGTTAAGAAATTACTCAACCATATTACCTCTGGCGAAAAAGCTAAATTCCCAGACGGTCATGAAGAAGAACACAAAATTATTAAAGTAAAAGATGTCGCACAGCAAACCAATCTTGTTGAATGGGTGTTATCGCTACCAGGCGGCGTGTGGCCAGAAAAAGATTAATGCAATAACTTAAGTGGGCAGCAATGCCCGCTTAATCGTTTTACCGAATAAAAATTATAGGGAGTTCAAAATGAAATTAATCACAAAAATCGCGACATTATGTTTATTACTGGGGGGTATTTCAACGTCTCCGGGAATATTCGCCGCTGAACTCCCTAATCAAAACCTTCCAGGTTTAAATGAAAGTGCTCAGGCGCAACCTAAACCAGCAGCAGCAATCGCAGCTGTTGCGCTTAAAAAAGACGCGGTATGTACTAAATGTCACGATTCGAGTGAAGTTAAACCTATACTAGAAATTTATCAAACCAAGCATGGTGTTAAGGGTGACCCACGCACACCTAATTGCCAGTCTTGCCACGGCGCGAGTGAAAATCATGTTAAGAATGCAGACGGTAAAGCTACTCGTAATAAGCCCGATGTAGTATTTGGCTCAAAACGAGGAAGTTCAGGCGCTTATCCGCCGAGCGAGCCTAAGGTACAGAACACAGCCTGCTTATCTTGCCACGATAAAGATACTAAACGTACACACTGGGATGGTGGCGCGCACAATGTGAATGATGTGGCTTGTACATCATGCCACACGCTTCATTCAGCACACGACAATGTGCGTGATAGAAAAACACAGCCTCAAGTATGTTTCAGCTGTCACAAAGAGCAACGCGCAGATAGTAAAAAAATATCTCACCATCCAATTGAGGAAGGTAAAGTAGTTTGTTCTGATTGTCATAATCCTCACGGTTCAGCTGGTCCTAAGTTGTTGAAGAAAAATACAGTCACCGAAACTTGCTATACCTGCCACGCTGAAAAACGCGGCCCCTTCTTGTTTGAGCATCAACCAGTGACAGAAGATTGCACTAATTGCCACACCCCTCATGGTTCTAATATTTCACCACTTCTAAAATCACGCCCACCGTTTATGTGCGACGAATGTCATGACGGCCCGCATAACAGTCAAGCTCCATATGGCTCAGGGGCTGCTGGTATTCAGGGGGGAAATGGATATCAAGCTGCCTTAGGAACTTCGGGCTCAACTCTTAATAAGGGCGTGCCGCCATCGCCAAGCACTAGTGCAGTAGGGCGTGCATGCATGAATTGTCATGTAATGATACACGGTTCCAATAGCCCTGCTGGTGCTTTCTTACATCGCTAATATAATAGGCGGACAAAATGAAAACAAACTATAAGAATTTAGCTTTAAGTGTGCTGAGTTTATCAGTGCAGGGTGCTTTAGTTGCTATGTTTGCCATCCCCACTGTTGTGTTGGCTGAAGCCGATGATGAGGCCGTAACGTTAACGAACCCAACCAACTATGTAGAATTAGGCGCAGAAAATATCCCGAATGCATCTGCCAAATTTGGTGAATATAATGGGTTAAGAAAACCTGGTGTAGACTTAATTGGTAACTTTAATGTGCGGGGTGGTAATAGTTATGGACAAGATTCGGGGACAAATCGCTGGAATATTACTGGTTCAGACTTAGGTACAACTTCCCGTGAACTTGGTGCAACAGCAAGTGATCAAGGTTCTTGGGAGGTTGGTATCAAGTTTGATGAGTTGCGACATAACATCTCAGACTCTTACCAAACTCCACAGCAAGGTTCAATGGGTGGAAACAGTTTTACCATGCCAAGTAGTTTTGGTGTAATAAATACAAC
>CAIOPD010000093.1 GCA_903860085.1 uncultured Pseudomonadota bacterium | reverse complement strand
GAAAACACATGCATTCACAAATCTCGCAGAAGGCTTTGGTGGTGGTGATGGTTTAGTGCATCATTCTAGTGGAAAAATGTACGTCAGTGACTGGAAAAACGGGAAGGTATTTAGCGTAAATCTGGCTGGCGAAGTAGCTGAAATAAAGGCTGGTTACCAATCTGCTGCAGATATTGCACTAACAAGGGATGAACAATATTTAATGGTACCGGATATGAAGGCTGGTGAATTAGATTTTATTCCATTGCATTAATGTGTTTGCAACAACCCTTTGTTGAACTTCGCTTAGCCGCCTTAAACTGCTTAGCTGAACCTGATGCGCTACTGAAATCAAAGGCAGTCAGTGCATTAGCGCTCTCTTGGCAAAGTGGAGAGATACAACTTGACCTTATCCGTTCAAGCGAATCCATATTAGCTACCGAGTTGCGTGCAATTCCCGGACGGCCTGAAAAGCCAGAGTTGGTTCCTCCATTGCTAGTGAAACGCCGTGCAATGAATACGATTGCTGGCCGTGCTGCGCTCGTTCATGCGCTCACCCATATAGAGTTTAATGCTATAAATTTAGCGTTGGACGCTATTTGGCGCTTCAGTGATATGCCCAAAAGCTACTATGCCAATTGGCTACAAGTGGCTGCAGAAGAAGCGCATCATTTCAATTTACTGAATGGACATTTGCAATATCTCGGGTTTCATTACGGCGACTTTGCTGCACATAATAGTCTCTGGGAAATGGTGGATAGAACTAAGCTGAATATCTTGGCACGGATGGCTTTAGTGCCAAGAACTATGGAGGCTAGAGGTTTGGATGCTTTACCAGCGCTAAGGGAAAAGCTGGCGCAGGCAGGAGATTTGCAAGCTGCTAAAATTTTGGATATTACCTTACGCGATGAAGTGGGGCATGTCGCTATTGGTAATACTTGGTTTAATTACTTGTGTAATGAGCAGGGATTGTCTCCATTACCAACCTTTGAGCGCCTTTGCGTGGAATATTCAGCACCTAAGCTACGTGGCCCGTTTAATTTAGAAGCTAGGCGCAAAGCCGGATTTACTGAGGCTGAATTAGAACAGTTGCTTGTCTTGTAGTACGCTAAGTGGTGAGCAAATTCACTACGCCGTCTAACCCCACATAATTAAGGGCATAAGTTGCCTGTGTTTGTACGATAGGTTTAGCATGGTAAGCGATGCCGATACCAGCAACCGCCATCATTTTAAGATCGTTAGCGCCATCACCGATGGCAATGGTTTGCGCGGCAGTTAATCCTAACTTTTCACGTAGTTTAACAAGCTCATCAGCCTTACCTTGTGCATCCACAATATCGCCTAATATATGACCAGTCAATTTACCATCTATAATTTCCAGCTTATTAGAAATCGCATAATCCAAACCTAACATCGTTTTGACTTGCTCAGCAAAAAAGGTAAAGCCACCAGAAACCAGTAAGGTGGTAATGTTATTGCTTCTGCAAGCGGCAATTAACTCAATGGCCCCTGGATTAAGTTTTAGCCGTTCGTCCAACACGCGCATCAGAGCAGATTGTTCCAAGCCTTTTAATAGCGAAACGCGTTGACGTAGGCTTTGCGCAAAGTCAAGTTCACCTTGCATTGCGCGTTCAGTAATTTCGGCCACTTGCGGTTTGATATTGATCATATCTGCGATTTCATCAATACATTCAATGCTAATAAGTGTCGAATCCATATCCATGACACACAAACCAAAATTATTTAGGATTTGCTTATTTTGCACATAACTACAATCTATATGCTGGTCCATACAAAACTGCTGGACTTCGGGCAGAATCTGCGTTTGGTTAGCTAAGTAGTAGGCGTGTTGTCCAGTTTGCACAAATTGCACACTAGTCGCACATAATTGATGAATATGGGCTAAATGTGAATAATTGATGGCTTGGCTTTGAATAACTAAACGCATAGTTTTTTTGATTGTATTAAAAAAGTAGATTATACACTTGGCACCCGTCGGCTTGGCTGTATTGGCTGAGAATATGAAGCCAGTACTAGCACATTTGGCTGAATTGCGAGAAAATGATAGTTACGATTAAATAGAGCACTATTGTTATGAATTTGCATGAATATCAAGCCAAGACGCTATTGCAAAAATATGGTATTCCGGTGCCGCGAGGTCAAGTAGTGGCTGTAGCGAAGGAGACGGTAGCCGTCACCACTGAAATTGCTAGTAATGCCTGGGTTGTGAAAGCACAGGTGCATGCCGGTGGCCGCGGTAAGGCGGGCGGCGTTAAAGTTGTTAAATCAGCAAGTGAAGCGCAGGTGGTTGCCAGTGAGCTATTAGGTAAAACTTTAGTCACCTATCAAAATGCACCAGATGGTCAACCGGTGAATCAAGTGTTGATTGAAGAAACACTGCCAATCGCACGTGAATTATATTTATCCATGCTAGTAGATAGATCGTTGGAGCGCGTGGTCGTCGTAGCCTCAAGCGCTGGCGGTATGGATATTGAAGAAATTGCCCAAAACAGCCCAGAAAAAATATTGCAGGAAGTCTGTGACCCTTTAACTGGATTAATGGATTACCAGGCCCGTAACTTGGGCTTTAAACTAGACTTAGTCGGTGATCAAATCAGCGCTTTTTCCAAAATTCTAAAAGGTCTTTATAAGCTATTTAAAGAAAATGATTTGGCTTTGTTGGAAATCAACCCTTTAGTCGTCACTAGTGATGGCAAGCTCTTTGCCCTAGATTGCAAAATGAGCGTGGACGATAATGCGCTTTACAGACAAAAGGCTTTGGCAGAGCAACGCGACTGGTCGCAGGAGGACAGCAAAGAGGCTGTTGCGCATCACGCCGGTTTAAACTATATCGCGCTTAATGGCAATATTGGTTGCATGGTAAACGGAGCTGGTTTAGCGATGGCAACTATGGATTTGATTAAACTGCATGGTGGGGCGCCAGCTAACTTTTTAGATGTCGGCGGAGGCGCTACAGCAGAAACTGTTACTAAAGCATTTAAAATAATTTTGGCAGATAGTAATGTAAAAGCTATCTTGGTGAATATTTTTGGCGGTATTATGCGCTGCGATATTATTGCCGAAGGTATTATTACTGCGGTGAAAGAAGTTGGTATGCAAATTCCAGTGATTGTACGTTTAGAAGGTACCAATGTGGAATTAGGTAAAACCATGTTACAAACTAGTGGGTTAAATATCATTTCGGCCGATGGCTTAACCGATGCTGCGGTGCAAGCTGTGAAGGCAGTTCTAGTATGAGTATATTAGTTAATAAAAACACTAAAGTGCTTTGCCAAGGGTTTACCGGGAAGCAAGGTAGCTTTCACTCTGAACAGGCATTGGCTTATGGAACTAAAATGGTCGGTGGAGTTACGCCGGGTAAGGGTGGCTTAATACACTTAGGTTTACCTGTATTTAATACTATGCGTGATGCGGTGCGTGAAACTGGCGCGACTGCGAGCGTGATTTATGTGCCCCCCGCGTTTGCAGCAGATTCTATTTTAGAGGCTTGCGATGCTGGTATTGAGCTGATTATTTGCATTACCGAGGGTATCCCGGTATTAGATATGCTGAATGTTAAGCATGTGCTCAACTCTTATAATGTTAAGTTAATTGGCCCTAATTGCCCCGGTGTGATTACCCCTGACGAGTGTAAAATCGGCATTATGCCTGGTAGCATTCATTTACGCGGTAAAGTCGGTATTGTGTCTCGATCTGGCACGCTCACTTATGAAGCAGTGCATCAGACTACAGCCTTGAAGTTAGGACAAAGTACCTGCGTTGGTATTGGCGGCGACCCGATTAAGGGGTTGAATTTTATTGAATGCTTAGAAATGTTTGAAGCCGATGATGAAACCGAAGCCATCATTATGGTGGGTGAGATTGGTGGTTCTGATGAGGAAGCGGCAGCCGAATTTATTAAAAGTAATGTAAGTAAACCTGTCGCGGCTTACATTGCGGGACAAACGGCGCCTGCGGGTAAACGCATGGGTCATGCAGGTGCTATTATTTCTGGAGGCAGTGGTAAAGCCGAAGATAAAATGCGCGCTTTAGAGCGCGCTGGTGCAGTAGTAGCAAGTTCGCCGGCAGGACTTGGTGAAGCCGTGTTGGCTGCAATTAATCTTAAAATAAAATAGCCTAATTCTTATGCATACTCTATACAAAAATATTTTTGCATTTTGCCTGTTGGCATTAATGGCAGTGTCTTCTGCCCAAGCAACCGAAGAGATTAGCTACATGCTAACAGCCGCAGGGAAAGGCGACTTGGCTGCGGTCAATGCAATGTTAAATAGCGGTGCTAGTGCTAATGTTAAAGATGCGGACGGTATTACCGCTTTAATGTACGCAGCGCGCAAGAATAATGCTGAAGTTGCCTCTGCGCTCTTAAACAAAGGCGCTGATGTGAATGCGAAGGATAACGGTGGCTGGACAGCACTAATGTTTGCTGCCAAGAAAAACTATATTGACACCATAGAAGTCTTGCTGAGTCATGGTGCTGATCCGAAAGTACGTGACGCTGCTGGTTGGAGTGCTTTTGGTATGGCTGCAGTAGCAGGCTTCGCCCCAGCAGTAGATATTTTATTGAAGCATGGCGTGGATGTAAATTCCAGAAGCGATGATGGCAAAACGGTTCTTATGCACGCAGCCAAGGGCGGTGACTTAGCAACAGTTAAAACTCTGCTTGAGCATCAAGCCGATATGCAGGCGCGCGATAGATTAGAAACCACAGCGTTAATGATTGCTGCGCGAGAAGGTCACGCACTAGTTGTTGAATTGCTTGTGCAAAAAGGTGCAGTGTTAGAACAAAAGGATGCTTCAGAGTGGACTGCTTTAACTTGGGCAGTTAAAAAATCAAAACTGGATTCAGCGCGCGTACTTATTAAAGCGGGTGCTAATGTGAATAATTTGGACTATCAAGGTTCATCATTACTTCATGTTGCGGTTAGTAACAAGAATGCGGGCATCGTTAAATTGCTCATCGACAATAAAGCTGATGTAAAAGCTAAAGACCAATATGGACTGACACCTTTGGTGTACGCACTTAAAGGCCGTGATACAGAAATCGTTCACCTTCTAAAAGAGGCTGGTGGTTCTTATTAATCTCCCAACTTTGGCTGTTTGCAGTTTAGTCACTAGGTTAAAGCTTATTTGCAATGAAAGCACTTAAATGAAGATTGCAATCGCGCAAATTAATTGCATGGTGGGGGATGTCGCCGGCAATATGGCTAAAATCATTGCTTGTGCAAGCCAGGCCAAGGCGCAGGGCGCAACACTACTGATTACGCCAGAACTATCTCTATGCGGATACCCGCCGGAAGATTTGTTATTACGCGAAGATTTTTTACGCTTGTGCGAGCAGGGTTTGCAACAGTTATGCAAGGAGTTGCAAGGGATTACGGTCATCATTGGCCACCCACAGCAAACGCCAGAAGGATGTTTTAACGCCTTATCCGTGTTGGAGGATGGCGAAATCACAGCCACCTATCATAAGCATGTGCTTCCTAATCACAGTGTATTTGATGAAAAGCGATACTTTACGCCTGGCTATCAAGCGTTAGTGTTCAAGCATCATGGTTTTAAAATTGGTACGTTGATTTGTGCTGATGTTTGGGAAGCAGAGCCTGCTTTATTAGCGAAAGCGGCTGGAGCTGAGATATTGATTGCCATTAACGCCTCACCATACCATATGGAAAAACAGTCCACACGTTTGGAAATATTACGTCAGCGTGTTGAGGAAACTGGATTGCCAATCATTTACGCCAATATGGTAGGCGGACAAGATGAGTTGGTGTTTGATGGAGCCTCTTTTGTGCTGAGTGCTCAGGGGCAGTTAACGCAACAATTGCCAGCATTCAAATCAGCTTTAGCGCTCATAGAATTTCAGCACAATCAACCCGTACCTGCGGCAATCGCAGAACCTATGAATTTAGTCGCTTCTGTGTATGCGGCACTTAAATTAGGGCTTGCCGACTATATTAATAAAAATGGTTTTCCCGGCGTGGTGCTTGGTCTCTCAGGTGGCATTGATTCTGCGCTAACACTTGCCATTGCAGTTGATGCACTAGGTGCAGATAAAGTCCATGCAGTGATGATGCCTTCAGAATTTACTGCGGATATCAGTGTCAATGATGCACGTGAAATGATTGAAATTTTATCTGTGAAGTATGATGAGATTGCAATTAAAGGGCTATATGAACAATACATAGCTACGCTGGCGCCTATGTTTAATCAGCTGCCTATGGATGCTACAGAAGAAAATCTACAAGCACGTATACGCGGCATGTTGCTAATGGCCATTAGCAATAAATTTGGCAGTATCGTTGTGACTACTGGTAATAAAAGTGAAATGGCAGTCGGATACTGTACGCTGTATGGGGATATGGCGGGGGGGTTCGCTTTATTAAAAGATGTGCCAAAAACTATGGTTTATCAACTAGCCAATTATCGCAACAGCCTGTCTCCAGTAATCCCGTCTCGCATCATTACGCGCCCACCATCAGCCGAGCTTCGGGCTAATCAGCTGGATCAGGATAGTTTACCTCCCTATGAAGTGCTGGACGGTATTATTCAAGCATACGTAGAAGATGACCTTAGTCAGGCTAATATTGTGGCAATGGGATATGCTACTGCAGTTGTGCAACGTGTGATTATGCTGATTGATCGTAATGAATATAAACGGAGACAGTCGCCGGTCGGTGTCCGTATTACGCATAAAGGCTTTGGTAAAGATAGGCGGCATCCGATTACTGCCAAATTGAATTTTGATATACACTTAAAATAACTTTGAGACGTCACAAAAACGTCGCCAATAATAGGAGCTCGGACCGTATGAAAAAAATTGAAGCCATTATTAAACCATTTAAGTTAGATGAGGTGCGTGAGTCGCTATCAAGTATCGGTGTGAATGGCTTAACCGTGACCGAAGTTAAAGGGTTTGGTCGCCAAAAAGGTCACACGGAGTTGTATCGTGGTGCTGAATATGTGATGGATTTTTTACCTAAAATCAAACTAGAACTAGTCGTCGCAGATGACTTAGTTGAAGCCGCTATGGATGCCATTATTAAAGCTGCGCATACCGGTAAAATTGGTGATGGGAAAATATTTGTGAGCGCAGTTGAGCAAGTGGTCCGTATTCGTACAGGCGAAACTGGCGAGTCAGCAGTTTAGTTATTTAGGGCTCTGTTATATATAGGCGCTTGTTCCTCGCAAGCGCCTGAACTATTGCAATAAGTTTTATATATACTTTGTTGATTAGCAAAGTATAACGTCCCTTAACCGAGCTAAGTTTCGGTCATATTTTTGCCACTCATTTTTTTAAAAACCTAGTGCGCGAGCTCCTTGGTAAAACACAAAGCTCACCACCCAAGCCAAGCTAAGCGACCACGCTATAGATAACCACATAAAACCACTGCTTTTAGATTCATTTTTCAAGGTAGCGATAGTGGAAAGACAGGGCGTATAAATGAGGGTAAATAGCATAAAGCTCATGGCTTGCACCCAGTCAATCTGGCTAGCCATTTGCGCCATTAGCGCTTCGCCTTGCAAGCCATATATCACTGCTAACGCTCCAATCACAATTTCTTTAGCGACAAAGCCAAATATTAAGGCTATGGCAAGTTGTGTATTAATGCCTATCGGGTCTAGAGCAGGTGCAAACAGCAAGCCAATCTGACCTGCAATGGTGCCTGCGCTGGCTGGGGGAACATCGCTAGGAAAGTTAGTCAATGCCCATACCAAGACTACACCAATGATAATAAATTTGCTGGCGCGGATTAGGAAGTGCTTCACTTCTTGCCAGCCTCGCAACACTATCTGGCGCGGTGTAGGAAAACGATAAGGAGGTAACTCCAATAAAAAGGGTTCACTATTTTTATATTGACCTTGAAACAGGAGAGCGGTTAAAAACATGGTGAAAAAACTAGTTACGTATAAGGCGAATAAAATGATCGGTGCCTGTTGTGCCGTAAATAATGCGGCAATGATGAAAATAAACACCTGCAGCCGCGCTGAGCATAAAGATAATGGAATTACCAGCATGGTGAGCAGGCGCATTGGACGTGAGCGCATAATACGCGTGCCCATGAGCGCGGGTACATTGCAACCAAAACCCATCAACATCATGACAAAGCCACGCCCGTCTAACCCCATTTTGGCCATAAGTGCGTCCATTAGAAAAGCTGCGCGAGATAAATAGCCACTGTCTTCGACCATGGACATCACTAAAAAGAACAGCACAATAATCGGCACAAACGCAGCAACCGTCGCCAAGCCATTGTATACACCATCTAACATTAAGCCACTAAACCATGCGGGGCTATTGGCGAATAGTGAATTTAAAACATCACTACGCAGTATGCGGAATGCCCAAGCTAGCAAATCTTGTAGTGGTTTACCCACACTAAAAATAAATTGAAAAAATAAAAACATAGCGACGAAGAATAGTGGCAAGCCGAACCATTTATGTAGCAATATACGGTCAATTTTATCGGTGGTGTTATCCGTCAATGTTGTGGGTATTTGCACATATTTCTGAATTAGGGTGTCCATTTCCCGTTCAATTTGATGATCAGCTTGCAGCATTCTGTTTATGAGTTTTGGGTCCGTCGGTATTTGGTTTTGATTGATAATTTGCGCAGCGGCTTGCAAAGCTTTAGGTAAGCCGTCGCCATATTTAGCGCTAATTTGAAGTACGGGCATCGCTAAGGCTGAGGCTAGATTTTCTGTATCAATGGTAATGCCAGTCTGTTTAGCTTCGTCCGCCATATTCAAAGCCAATACTGCCTGTATATTGAGCTTTTTAATCTGCAGTACTAAGGATAGTTGGCGGTCAATTTGCGAGCTGTTGAGCAAGATGATGACTAAATCTACGGCATTATTTGCTAGAAAATGCCTCACCACTTGTTCATCTTCAGAAAATCCATGCAAGTCATAGATGCCAGGCAAATCAATGAGGTCAGCAATATGGCCGCCGATTAATATCTTGGCACTCATTAAATCCACTGTGATGCCCGGCCAGTTGCCCACACGTGCTGAGGCACCACTAATGCGGTTAAATAAAGTTGATTTACCGGTATTAGGCATGCCTAATAATGCAATGCGTTTCATATGGCTTTAATGCTCATTTAGATTAACCTGAATGCGTGCGGCATCGGTGTGACGTAATATGACATCCGTTGTGCCCAAACGCACTTGCAACGGTCCGTTGAAGTTTGCACGCCGAATAATACGGATGGTTTTCCCAACACGAAAGCCCAGTGCGGACAAACGGTTAAACAGAGATTCGTCGGCCTCTATTGCTGAAATAATTGCGGATTGAGCAATGTTCAGTTGAGATAATGGTCGCATGGGTATTGGTAAATGTAAATTAATGACACCAGAGTGTACTTTGCTACTAAATGATAACTGTTCTTAAGTATCGCACAAATCACCTGCTAATTAGGTGTCGGCACTCATGTATTTCTAACTTGGTATAAAACGCTGTTGTCTTTCTAATACGTATGCCAGCTCATTCTATTTATGCGGATATTTGTTATGGCCAACATTTAAGGATGAGACGAAATGCAATTTCCCCAATGCAGTTATTGGTTCAATCACTTTACACCTTTATCTGAAACGCGTACTTACGTGTAAAATAGCATCAATTGTTACTAATGCATCAAACAACATTTAAGATAAAAATCTAAAAAATGCCCAATCATAATTGACCTAAGTAAGTCTATCTGCGGAGTATAAAGTTTGAATTTCTTTTATAAGTTTTGGAATAAAGCTGAATTAGCGCTCGGAAAATCAACACTCTACATACTTACTGGGCTCATATTATTAAGGGTTATCTCTCTAGCACTTTACCCATTGATGGATACGACTGAAGGTCGATATGGTGAAATGGCTAGAAAAATGGCTGAAATGAATGACTGGATAACGCCATGGTTTGATTTTGGAGTTCCATTTTGGGGTAAGCCACCCCTATCATTTTGGATGTCAGCCCTAGGTATAAAGGTATTTGGCATTAATGAATTTGCTGTACGTTTCCCACAATTTCTTGCAGCAGTAACCATCGTATTTATTTGTTACGACTGGGCAAAGCGAAGTTTCGTTAATCCATTTTATGTTGTATCTATATTAAGCACCTCTTTTCTATATATCTTGTTATCTGGCGCGGTTACTACAGATGTCGCGCTTTGTATAGGCAGCACATTATCCCTAAGATCTTTCTGGCTTAGTCTGCGTGGTGCAGAGGTCAACAGGAAACGTGAGCAGTGGCTATTTTTTATCGGCTTAAGCATCATGTTATATGCTAAAGGTCCGGTAGGATGGGTGTTGGTCTTCATTCCAATTGGTTTGTGGGCACTGCTAACAGGATCAATTAAAGAAACTTGGAAAGGGCTCCCTTGGGTTCTAGGTTGTATTTTAGCGATTGTAATCAGCTTACCCTGGTATTTAGCAGCGGAAAAGCATACACCTGGATTTTTACACTATTTTTTTGTGGGAGAGCATTGGCAGCGCTTTACCATTTCTGGCTGGAAAGGTGATTTATATGGCAGCGCGCACGCAAGACCACGTGGCTCCATTTGGCTGTATCTTATTGTGGCTAGTCTGCCTTGGTCTTTGATTCTTCCAATTACCATATGGATGACTAAATATAATAAAAATAGCGCAAAGAATACAACGGAAAACAAGCAGTTCAAAGCTTACTTGTTACTGTCAGGCTTAGCGCCTTGTATATTTTTTACAATGTCTGGCAATACTTTGTGGACATATGTATTGCCAGGCTTACCTTCCCTCGCATTATTGCTTGCTCTTTATTTAGGGGAAGTGAAAGTGTCATTTGCGAAAAGTGCACTATTATGCGGGGTTAGTTTAAGTGCTATTGCTACTGTGTGGGCGCTCATGGCTTTAACTTTAGACCATAAAGCAGACTCAAGATCAGCAAAAGGGGTAGTTGCTTTGTATAAAGCTCAGCACAACGCTAAACCCATAGTCTTTTTAAGTGACAAACCATTTTCATCAATGTTTTATACAGACGGTAAAGCAATAGAAGTTAATACTGTCGAAGAAGTAAATGACCTTTCAAAAAGAAGTCAGATTTATCTTGCCATCAAGCAGTCACAGTTAAGTCGCATTGATAATGAACTGAATAGGCTAACAGTGATTGGTGATGCTGGGAGTTATCGGTTGTATCTAAGCAATTAAATATAGATCACATTTAGGCTGCTTTATCACGCCTTTGTAGAAATATTAAACCAGTTTGTTGTCAGTATTTTGGGGACCATTGGTAGTTGGTGCGCACGTCTATAAAATAGGTAAAATGCCATCATTGAAAAGAGTAAATGCACAGGCCAAAGGCCAATGGTTGCATTTAATTTTCCTTGCGCAACCCAAGCCTGCATAATGCTCAGCATATTGTTATAAATAATATAAATAACAAGTGCTAACACGAAGTTGATTGATCGTCCGGAGCGCGGATCTGAAGCACTTAGCGGGATTGCAAGGAATGCCAGTATTAGGGCTGAGATAGGAATGGCAAATCGCCACTGTAATTCTGCATTATTCGCATTGTTTCTATTCTCGAATAGCTCCTTACTTGATTTAGAGATGGTTTGTATTGGCTTTTGCTTTACTTCAGCCGCCTCTACTCGAAGAGCATATTTATCAAACGATGTGGTGGAAAATTCAGATGTATCACGCGTCCCCTGATAGCGGGTCCCACTTTTCATTAGTAAGAATTTATCTCCATTTTCCTCAACATAACGACTGCCCTTTGCAGCCACAATAATGCCTAACTTCTGTTGATGAATCGATTGGACAAAAATATTTTTAACGCTATCACCAAGCTCATCAAAACTTTCGATAAAATATACACGCTCTGCATTAGATGACTCTTTAAATGTACCAGGGCTAATAGCTGAAAGTTCATCTCGACTCTCAAGCTGTGCTTTGTAGTCCTCACCTTTACTGGTTGCCCATGGCATTACAAATAAACTAAGAATTGATATAAATACAATGATAGGAATGGCAAAGGATAGTATTGGCCTTATCCAGCTAGTGATACTTAGCCCTGAACTAAACCAAACGACCATTTCCGAATCTCGATACCATCGTGAAAGTGTCATCAGTATTGATAGAAACAAGGCTAGAGATAGCAACATCGGCATAAATTTAACCATATTGAAACCCAACATGGTTGTAATTGCATCGTTAGGTAGAATGCCATTTGCAGCCAGTTGCAAAAGATAACCCGCGCGCTGTGCAATCACAATGCCTAACAGAATAAGAAGCGCGCCAGCTGCAGTGGTTATGAGTTCGTGTAAAAGTGAACGCCTAAAAAGCATGTGATGTTTAACCGTTAATTGATGTTAATGAATTTCATCTAGCTATGAGCCACCCAAATTAATAGTGGCAAAATCAATCTTGCATAGTTGATGGTTGTATTATGAAAACCGAATTTGTTAGAATTTATCATAGAAAATGCTAATTCGGTAAATCTATGTCTTGGTAGTTAGAATTATTATCACGAACTTGCGCTCTTGGCTCAAGGCATCCAGTCAGCTTTGTGAAATCAACGCCCAAAAACCTTTTAAGTGCTCTGGGGGGATATTAAACTTCCCTAAACTTAATAGATTATTTCATCGGACCTTCATTGATGCAGGTCAAGCCTTTAATCTATTAGAAGCACACAATATACAAAAGTTGTTAATAACTTATATTAGTTTGTAAAAATGGAGAGCATGAGATGGTCACCCCTTTACGATACAATCCAAAACCAAAATTGAACGATTTGTTTATTAATTCACTTTGGCAGCCAGTTGGTCATCCAGATACACGCGCTTATTTGAATCCAGAAGACGCTGATGAGAAGTTGCGTATGGATGAAGAGAGGCTTCAAGATTGGCGAAGAAAGATGGCCCAAATTAGAGGTAAGCATTAAGATCATCTGTTGTACTCCAAGTAATTTTATTTTGTCTTATTATTGCCACATTAAGCTTGTATATTTTTAAATATTCTAGCGCTTGAATGTTTTATCTCCTTTTAAGGGTGCCTTATAAGCACCCTTTTTTTATCAATTATTGCTGACTAGTGAAAGATGGAAAGAAATATAGTAATAGGGTGGTTTTAAGTTGGTTAATCATTAGATAATCATTATTCATATTCAATCAATAAAGACTTCGTAATAAAAATGCAAAAACATACTCTCTACAATATTGTCAGAACAAGCATTTTGTCAGTTAGTGTCCTATTTCTTTCAATGTGCAGTAGCCTAGTCGTTGCTGAAAATGTAGGCGATTCCCGCCTCAATCAAATTGAAACAATCGTTATTATTTATGCGGAAAATAGAAGTTTTGACAATCTTTATGGATTGTTTCCTGGTGCAAATGGCATCTTTAAAAATGCAGATGGCTCCGACACCAACTTAGCTAACTATCACCAAGTGGATCGAGATGGGAGTAGCGAATTAAGAACATTTCCAACCGTATGGAATGCTCAAGGCACTCAAGTAAGCGATAAATTGTCTTTTGTATCTAATCTGTCAAACGCACCCTTTAAAATTGACGGATCACCAGGCGCAGTTCCAGATGCTCTTGGTATGAATAACCCAACTCCAGATTTAGTGCATCGATTTTTTAATAATCAAATGCAAATAAATGGTGGTAAAAATAACATGTTTGCAGCTTGGTCTGATGCAGGTGGTTTGGCTATGGGTTATTACAATGGTGCGCCAATGAAAATGTGGCAATTGGCACAGCAATATACACTTGCTGACAACTTCTTCATGGGTGCTTTTGGGGGTTCGTTTTTAAACCATTTTTGGCTTGTTTGTGCTTGCACACCTAAATACCCCAATGCGCCAGAAGCGCTATTAAGTAAAGTGCATAGCAATGGAATAACATTGACAGAGGATAAAAGTTCTCCACGTAGTGCTTTGTTAGGCAAGCCAATTTATATCGCGGACAAGCCTTTGACCCCAGACTATTATGCGGTCAATACACTACAACCATCGTATCAACCTAGTGGGATAGCACCTCACAAAAACGCCGATAAAACGTTGGCTGACCCTGATCAAAATCCATTGCCACCACAAAATTCAATGGTAACGAAGACTATAGGTGACACCTTAAGTGCCAAAGGTGTTAATTGGGCTTGGTACGCAGGTGGCTGGCATGAAGCTACCGAAAATCGAGATGTCATTTACAACATTAAGAAAACCAACTTTCAAGCGCACCATCAGCCATTTAATTATTTTAGTCGATTTAGCCCTACGACAGAGGAAGGCAGAAAAGAGCGGCAACTTCATCTGAAGGATTACGCCGACTTACAAAAAGATATTCAAGCAGGTACATTACCTCCCGTCGTGTTCTATAAACCACAAGGTAATTTAAATCAGCATCCAGGATACACAGACGTCATGTCGGGAGATGCGCATATTGCTGAACTTGTTTCTAGCCTAAAAAACAGTCGTCAATGGCAGAAAATGGCAATCATTGTGACTTATGATGAAAATGGAGGGTATTGGGACCATATAGCTCCCCCTAAAGGAGATCGATGGGGTCCTGGTACGAGAATTCCGACAATTATTATATCGCCATTTTCTAAAACTAATTATGTGGACCATACATACTACGATACAACTTCTATACTAAAACTAATCACGCAGCGATTCTCTCTTGAATCCATTCAGGGGGTTAGGGCTAAGGTTGGGAACCTCAGTAATGCTTTCGTAGAAGCAAAGTAACATTAAGTCTATTTCCTTTTCAAATGGTCAGCAGATTGATTAATAAGACGGTTACGGCGAATGTTCCGATAATTTTTCTTGCGTGAGGTCTGCCTAATGTCACAAAAAATTCACACATACTTCACGAACTACTTCTTAGAATGACGCATTACATTATTTTCAACATAAACTGAGTCGTAACGATCATGTCTAATAAAGTAGCAAGCGAAGAGTATAAAGATAAAGCAAAATTATTAAGCCCAGAAGAAGCTGAGCGCCTACTATCAAGAATGAGCGGTAAGCTACCCAAGCGCTTAGATAAAGATAAGCTTAGTGTAGAGGATGCATTAGCGCTTCAGTTAGAGCTTGAGGAAGAAAATCTCAACGAATGGCGTGAGAAGATGGCTAAAATAAAAAGTGAGTCAAAGAAATAGCTTTGTAGTTATCGGATAGTCTCACCATCACTAGATCAAAATTTTATGCGGAGAGTTAGTCATGGCTAAGCAAAATAAACAAGAAATTAAGTGGCTAGATCTGCCCGAAGATCATGATTATCCTGCTGCAGCGTCTTATTTAAGCCTGATTTATGAAAGCAAGGTAGTGGAAGCTTTAATAGATAAATTACAATCTATCGCCACATCGAATTTTAAAGCCAAAGACTTGTTCCGAGCGTCTAATTTATCACTACTAGGGATCAGTAATTCCCATGTACGGAAAGATGCTAGAAAAATAAAAACAGGCAATGCAATTTCACCACTGCTCTTGGTCAGAGATCAAGCCAACGGCAACGTAATCATTGCTGACGGCTATCATCGTTTATGTGCTGTATATCGCTTTGATGAAGATGCAATAATTCCATGTAAGATTGTTTAGCAAAAAAATACGCTCACCATAGGCTTGGCGCTAGAATTCAACATGAAAGCGAAGCGCGCCAAAATTAACGGGTCCTCGATCACTGTTATAGCCAGGGTTTAACATCCGTTGATAATCCGCCGTAACATATAAATCCCTCCAAACATTCGCACTGTAATAGGCTTCAAATACTTGCTCTGGCCGATAATTAAGGTGTCCATCACCTAGGAAGAAAGAAATGCCTCCTGCCTCTAGGTAACGTCTTCGTTCATCCGAAAGGGTATTACGGATATAGCCTAACCCCAACGTGTCTTTTGGCCTCTGCCAAGATTCCCCTTTGATTGAGAAGCCCGTGCCAAGTGAAGCATCCGTTTCTGTAAACGCAAGCGTTTCCGTGTGGCCATCGGCTTGCATAGCTCTTAGAAAAAATCCTACATCACTACTAATGGCTTGTTCAACATTAACGCCAACGCCATATTTAATCTTATCGCTACTACGCACTGCAAAGATAGCTTGAGCATCACTGCTTGGATTAGCAATGTGGTAGTCCAACGCATCTTGAAAGCTCGCAAGCCTAGCGCGGTTTCGCCAACCTAACAGTCTCACTTTGCCAGGCTGCCCGAATAGCGTGTGTGCATGCTCAACTTCTGCTTGGTCGCCGTAGTATTTAAAAATTCTAAAATCCGTGGGTAACATATTAGGGTCTTTAGGACCTGTCATACGGCCAATGCGATATACCCAGTCGTCTTGATACCACTCACTCGTAAAACCAAAACCAAAGCCACGTGCATCCGCTGCATAGTCATAGGCAAGTGGTGCCATAAATCCGGCATTCATGAATTGGACGCGCGGGTCTTTAGCGTAAGCATTCCCATCAAACACATCTAAGATTGAGAAGTTGCCAACGGTCATTACCCAACGGTTTTTATCTACGGAGCCAGCCATCTGATTGAGACCAGCCTCCACCTTTTCCTCACCACCACCAAGATTCATTGTCTGACGCAGAAATAGCTTTTGTCGGTAAAGTTTAGGTTCGGTACCAGCCGTGCGTGTAAGCTCTCCATTAGTAAAAGCCCCGGTCCCATTTAGTCCTGAGAAAGGAACGCCTTGCGTTATCTCTGGATTGAGATATAACTCTCCGCCTTGCCAAGGACGAAACCCCCAAAATCCAGTAATGGTGGCGGTATAGCTTTTTTCTTGATTGGCGCTAAGGCTGTTCTGCCCATGATACTTTTCTTGAAAAGAGGGGTGATTTTGCCAAATATAAGTGCTTTGGAATCTGACCGTTGTATCTTCATACTCAGGCTCATCTGCGAATACGCTATAAGCAGCAGTCAAACCAATTAGCAGGAGGATGCAATGCATTAAATTGAAAGTATGGCGAGGCGAATTTGATTTCATACGGCTAATTAGATTTATTTACTGAGAGTTGGATATTTGAAAGTATGTTAAATATAACTAATAGTATAAAACTTAAGTTTCAAAAATATGACTTGCATGAATTTACATCCGAAAATGTAAAAGGCCCGCATAATGCGGGCCTATAATTAACAAAATCTAAATAACTTATTTAGTAATATCAACTTTCGCTTTACTGCGTAGCTCAGCCATCATTTTTTCTAAGTTGTGTTGCTGTAAGTTTTTTTGTAAGCCGTCTTTTACTTTATCGTAATCCATTGGTTGTGCAGCACGTGTATCAACCAATTTAATAACATGCCAGCCAAATTGCGTTTGTACTGGGGTGCTTGATACACCACCTTTTTTCATCTCAGACACTGCGTCGCTGAATGGTTTCACCATAGAAGCTGGAGAGAACCAACCTAGATCACCACCTTTGTCTTTATTGCTAGTATCAATTGATTTTTCTTTGGCAATTTTTGCAAAATTACCACCTTTTCCAAGTTGTGTAATCACTTCCTTGGCTTCGGCTTCTGTTTTGACTAGGATATGTTGAGCACTATATTCTTTATCGCCATAAGCTTTTTTATACTGCTCATATGCGGCCTTAGTATCGGCATCAGATATTGGATTTTTCTTCACAAAGTCTTGTAAATAGGAAGATGTGAGTAGTTCACGGCGAGCTAACTCTTCACGTGCAATATAATCAGGCTGCTTATCTATGCCCACTTTTTGTGCTTCTTGATAAACTAATTCAGAATCAATCAATTTGTTGATGATGACTTCTTTGACTTGTGCATCAATTTTCTGACCACGTGCAGTGGCATCTTTAGCGATGAAGTCATATAAAGACTGTTTGATCACTTTGCCGTTAACCGTAGCTAAAGTATCACTGGCAAATGCAGATGGGCTTAACGCCAAAATAGCGACAGCGATTAATGTGTGACTAAATTTCATGCAAAAATCCTCAAGGTTGATTGTAAGTAGTGTAAGTGTTTTTGGCTTCAACATTCATGATCAGGCCATTTAGTGAGGATCGTCTGTTGCACGAGCCTCTATACTAAGTGCGTGTATCTGTTTTGGAATAAGGTCAGCCAATACTTCATAAATAAGTCGATGTCGCATTATCTGCGATTTATTGCAAAAATGCGAGCTAGTCAATTTTAGCTTAAAGTGTGCCCCACCTCCATTCCCTGCATGTCCAGCATGCATTGCACTTTCATCTATAATTTCTAATGAAGTGGGCGCTAAAATTTGTAAGCGTCGTGATATATCATCGGCTAGGCTCATAGTGGTAGCGTTTTTCTGAATGGTTTTACTATTACGTTTTGGTAAACGCCGGCACTGACAAAGGGGTCGGCATTAGCCCAAGTAGTTGCGGCTTCTAAGTTAGAAAATTCAGCCACAATTAAGCTGCCGCTAAAGCCCGCAGGGCCTGGGTCTATGCTATCTATTGCGGGGAATGGACCAGCCAATAACAAGCGACCCTCGTCCTGTAATGCTTGCAAACGTTTTAAATGAGCAGGTCTAGCTATCAAACGGAGTGGCAAACTATCAGGTACATCTTGCGCCATAATTGCGTACCACATCATTTTAAGTCCTCATGTTTATCGTCTAAATCATCTTTGGGTAAATATTTATTTAATAGCAGGGTTTGAAGAATAATAAAGACAAATAAGATACTGGTAATTCCAAACAGCTTAAAGTTTACCCAAGTGTCGAGTGAGTAATTAAAAGCTACGTAAAGATTCAAAAAACCAAGTGCTATAAATAGTACTGCCCAAGCCAAGTTGACCGCACCCCATACAGCTTCAGGCAAGCTGATCTGCTTTTCCATCAAGCTGCGCATGGGATTCTTTTTTAGAATGAATTGCGCTCCCAGTAAACTAGTGGCAAATAGCCAATAAAGAACTGTAGGTTTCCATTCAATAAAAGTAGGGTCTTTGAGTAGGAGAGTAGAACCACCGAAAATCGTGATAATGCCGCCACTAATTAGCAGCATTTTATCTACCACACCGTGGCGAATCTTCACGTAAATAATTTGTGCTAAGGTTGCAATCATGGCGACTGCGGTAGCGGTATAAATGCCAAAAAATTTGAACGCGATAAAAAATAGAATTACAGGAAATAAGTCGAAGAAAAACTTCATATATGGGTCTCAATAGATAATGCATACAAGTATGTTGACTGCTATACACAGTCGCTAATGCAAATGCGACAAATTCAATGAATAACAATGCTTTAGACTAGGCCGCTATTTTGCTATGATTGACGCAGTGTCGCAAGGCGTAATTTTAAAGCACTGTTTTAATTAATTTTTCATATTTTCGTTCTAGGGTGTGTTTGAATTCATGTCTTTAACCTTCGATTTGCACTCGCACTCCAATATATCAGATGGCCTATTGACGCCGATTGAGTTGGTGGAGCATGCCGCTGCGCACAATGTTGATGTATTGGCCTTAACAGACCATGACGATACATCCGGCTTGAAAATTGCCAGAGAAGCCGCGCAGCGCTTAGGTGTACAGTTAATTAATGGTGTAGAGATTTCGGTGACTTGGAAAAAACGCACTATACATATCGTCGGTTTAAAAATCGATCCTGAATATGCACCATTAAAAACTGGCTTGGCTGAGATACGTGCTGGTCGTCATCATCGGGCCGCTGGCATGGCCGCTAGTTTAGATAAAGCGGGCATTCCAGGGAGTCTAGAAGGCGCCTACGAATATGCACAAGAAGGGATTATTAGCCGCACGCATTTTGCTCGATTTTTGGTCAAGAGTGGCGTAGCTAAAGACAATAAGGCGGTTTTTAAGAATTATCTAGTCAAGGGTAAGCCCGGCTTTTTCCCACATGAGTGGGCGAGCATGGAAGATGCCTTAAGCTGGATCACAGGCAGTGGCGGCGTGGCGGTCATTGCGCACCCTGGCCGCTACGATTTAGGTCGCACCAATATGTTATTACTTTTAGAAGAGTTCAGGGCCTTAGGAGGCACTGCGATTGAGGTGGTCACTGGTAGTCATACCGTTGATCAATACGTCGAGTTCGCGAAGTACGCGCATCAGTTTGATCTTGAGTCCTCTTTAGGCTCGGACTATCACGGCAAAGGAATTAGCTTCATGGAGATGGGTCGCCTTCCGGCGTTGCCTAGTAACTGCGTGCCAGTTTGGCACGACTGGCCAGAAGCAGCGTTGTAAACGGTCGCGTCAACTTAGAAAAAGCATCAACATGTCACAATATTTCAATATTCATCTAGATAACCCGCAAGCGCGTCTGATTGCGCAAACTGCAGATATTCTGCGAGCTGGTGGCGTAATAGCCTACCCAACTGATTCTGGCTACGCCTTAGGTTGCATGGTCGGCAGTAGTGGTGATGCGCAGACGCGCATCCGCCAGATTCGTGGCTTAGATGATAAGCACTTATTTACGTTGGTGTGCCGCAATTTAAGCGAGTTGGGTAACTATGCCATTGTTAGTAATAGCCAGTTTCGTCTGCTTAAAGCCAATACCCCTGGGGCTTACACCTTTATTTTGCAAGCCACCCGAGAGGTGCCGCGCAAGTTACAAAACCCTAAACGAAATACCATTGGTATTCGCGTCCCTAAACATGCGGTGGTGCAGGCAATATTGGACGCCATTGATGCGCCCATGTTAAGCATGACCCTGCACTTATTAGATGATGATGAGTTGAGCGAGGCATGGCAGATACGCGATAAACTTGAGCATGTCGTCGATTTGGTGATTGATGTCGGCCACTGCGTGTCGGGCGCGACTTCAGTTATTGATTTAACAGGTGATGTGCCTAGCCTCATTCGTGCTGGGCAGGGCGATTTAGCACCATTTGACTTAGACTAACTGTCATAAAAATTTAAAATTAAGTAGAGAGAAGAAGATGGAATTAAGCATCATACAAAAATAGTTATTTACGCCTTACCTGTAATTTTTGCCATTACCGTACATGAAGCTGCGCATGGTTATGTCGCTAAGTATTTTGGCGACATGACTGCTTTTAACGCAGGACGTATTAGCCTCAACCCTCTGCGCCACATTGATCCATTCGGTACTATTTTATTACCAGCACTGACCATTATGTTGGGCGGCATCCTGTTTGGTTGGGCTAAGCCAGTACCAGTTGATTTTAGTCGGCTACGTAATCCGAAAAAAGATATGTTATGGGTAGCTGCCGCAGGCCCAGCGTCAAATTTTGTCATGGCCATCTTTTGGGCCTTGGTGATGAAATACGCTGTGGTTGCGCCCGATGCTATTGCCTACCCATTGGCATTAATGGCTAAAGCTGGCGTTAGCATCAATATTGTGTTGATGGTTCTTAATCTGCTACCGTTGCCACCATTGGACGGCGGGCGTATTGCTGTCAGCTTATTGCCAATCCATTTAGCACGCCAATTTGCACAAATTGAGCGTTATGGTTTTTTTATTTTAATCGCACTGCTATTTAGCGGTGTACTTAATTTCATTCTAGATCCATTTATTAATGCGGTTTACCAATTAATATTTAGCTTAATTGCTTAAGCTTGTTTGTATAATGATGGCATATTTAATTTAAGATTTTGAGACTAGGGAATACATGGCAATCGAGCGCGTTTTATCGGGTATGCGTCCAACCGGGAATTTACATTTAGGCCATTACAATGGCGTACTTAAGAACTGGATTAAGCTACAGCACGAGCATGAATGCTTATTCTTTGTCGCTGAT
>CAIOPD010000092.1 GCA_903860085.1 uncultured Pseudomonadota bacterium | reverse complement strand
GCTGAGGCAATGAATATGCTTAAAGGTGCGCTGTACGCCTTAGAGCTTAACAAACGTAATGCCGACAAGCAGGCCATGGAAGATGCTAAAACTGATATCGGTTGGGGACATCAAATTAGGTCGTATGTATTAGATCAGTCACGGATTAAAGATTTGCGTACTAATGTAGAAATTGGCAATACTCAAGGCGTGTTAGATGGCGACCTTGACCCATTTATTAGCGAAAGTTTGAAGCAGGGAGTATGAGTGTGAGTAACGAACAAAACCAACAACCATCAAATGAAGTTGTCAGTGTTGATGAAAATCATGTGATTGCCGAGCGCCGTGAAAAATTAAAAGCCATACGTGATACAGCCAGTAATAAAGGTGGTGTAGCTTTTCCAAATGACTTTAAGCCACTGCATAAAGCGGCCGATTTAATTGCCGCTCATGCCGATAAAGAAAATGAAGCATTTGAAGCCAGCCCGGTAGACGTCGTGGTTGCTGGACGCATGATGCTAAAACGCGTGATGGGTAAAGCTAGTTTTGCTACGATACAAGACGGAAGTGGTGATCACGCGGGTAGCCGTATTCAGCTATACATTGGACGTGATGTCATTGGTGAAGAGGTGTATGAACAATTTAAACATTGGGATCTAGGTGACTTTTTAGGTGCGACTGGACATTTATTTAAAACCAAAACTGGTGAGCTATCTATTAAGGTGACTGGCCTTCGTTTACTCACTAAATCATTACGCCCATTACCAGAAAAATTTCATGGTCTACAAGATCAAGAAGTCAAATATCGCCAACGTTATGTGGATTTGATCACTAGCGAAGACACGCGAGCAACCTTCATTGCGCGAAGCAAAGTGGTGTCAGCAATACGTAATTTTATGATTCAAAATGAATTCCTAGAAGTAGAAACGCCAATGTTGCACCCGATTCCAGGTGGCGCTTCAGCTAAACCGTTTATCACCCACCATAATGCGCTCGACATGCAAATGTATATGCGTATTGCACCTGAGTTGTATTTAAAACGTTTAGTTGTAGGTGGCTTTGAGCGTGTATTTGAAATTAACCGAAACTTCAGAAATGAAGGATTGAGTGTGCGCCACAATCCAGAATTTACCATGATGGAGTTTTATGCGGCCTATACCGACTACCAATGGCTCATGGACTTTACTGAAAACTGTATACGAGCGGCAGCAATTGCTGCGCGTGGCACTGCCGTGCTTGAATACCAAGGTCGTGAATTAGATCTAAGTAAACCTTTTCAACGCCTTACCATCGTTGGTGCTATTCAAAAATACGCACCGCAATACACGCTTGATCAATTAAATGATATGACATTTTTACGTGCTGAGATTTTAAAACACGGCACTAAGCCTTTTGACCATGCAGGATTAGGTGCGCTGCAACTTGCACTTTTTGAAGAAACTGCAGAAAGCCAATTATGGGATCCTACTTACATTATTGACTACCCAGTTGAAGTGTCTCCTTTGGCACGTGCATCGGATAGCAATCCAGAAATCACTGAGCGCTTTGAATTGTTTATTAACGGTCGAGAAATTGCCAACGGTTTTAGTGAGCTTAATGATGCCGAAGACCAAGCCGCAAGATTCCACGCGCAAATGAAAGCTAAAGAAGCTGGTGATCATGAAGCTATGTTCTACGATGCAGACTTTATTCGCGCCTTAGAATACGGCATGCCACCAGCAGGCGGTTGTGGTATTGGTATTGATCGATTGGTGATGATGATTACTGATAGCGCGAGTATTCGTGATGTAATTTTATTCCCACACATGCGCGCAGAAAGTTAAGTAAAAAATATCTTGCTACTGAAATGGCCCCAGACTTACGGTTTGGGGCCATTTTTCTTGATTGATGCTGTATGCATTGAACCTATGTTGTAAAAATACAACGCCTTGTTGCTAATAATCTACTTATTCATTATCTGTCATCAAACTGTCACATTGAAGCCACAGAATGACCTCTGTTGAGAAAGCAGTATTAATTTTAATTAAACGAGGGGATTTTGCATGAACTTTAAACTACGTAATTTAGTAGCAGCAACATTGGCAGGCTCATTTTTAATGGGTTTCGGCGCTAACGCAATGGCCGATTCAACAACAGATATCGTTGACGCGCTTGTAGCTAAAGGCGTGATGACAGATGAAGAGGCAACTCTAATCAAAAAAGGCCGTACTGGCGAGAAAGAAGCACAAGTTGCTGCAGCTAAGAAATCAGAGTTTGACTTTATCAACTCTGATGCACCATTTAAAGCTGACTTCAAAATGGGTGGCCATGATGCTGATATCCAAGTTTACGGTATTATCGACGTAGGTGGCGCAACAGTAAATCACTCATTGCCACACGCAACTGCGTTGCCTAACCAGTTATATCCTTATTCAGGTGCCGCATCTAGTAATCCTAACGTTCAAAGACAAACTGCGTGGATTCAAGGCGGCTTGCAAGATTCTCGTATTGGTTTAAAAGGTGGTATTGACTTATTTAAAACAGATGATAATAAATTCAAATTTATTTACCAATTAGAAGCGGGCTTTAACCCACTTACAGCCCAATTAAATAATGCTGCAAAAACTCTTGCAGATAACGCTACATTATCCACAACTGCAATTAAGCAAAATACAACTGTAAATGCCGATTCTTCACTAAATGGTGAATTTTTTGCACGTCAAGCTTGGGCTGGTATTGATGGTGGTAGTTTAGGTAAATTATCTGCTGGTATCCAATATAATCCTGTGTACGAAATTTTAGGTGCTTACGATCCAACAAGTAAAGCTGATACATTTTCACCATTTGGTGAAAGTGGCACGATTGGTGGGGGCGGCGGTATTTCTGAGAATGCTCGTATGAAAAACTCAGTTAAATACGCAAACACTTTTGCAGGTCCAATGGACGGCAAAGTTAATGCTGCTGTAATGTATCAATTTGGTAATGCTTCAGGTGACACAGGTCATGGCTATGGCGCTACAGCACAAGTAGGTTATGAAAACTCATTAATGGGTGTTCAAATGGCTTACGACAAATTTACTGACTCAATAAAAGCAGCTTCAGGTACTGCAGTAAATACACTTAAAGCTGGACTTTATAATACCGATTCATTCTTAGTTGCAGTTAAAGCAACACCAACGCACGATCTTAAATTCTCAGCTGGTTGGGAATGGTATCAATACACACCATCAACAGATTCAACACTTAACTACGGTACCTTATTTGGTTACAATGTTGGTGGCGGTGTGAGCAATGCAAATGGTCTTGGCTCAGCAAATAAACAAAATAATAACATCTATTTTGTTGGCGCTAGTTTTGACTTTGCTGACCGTATGCCAGCGCTTGCAGGTTTAAATACCTCATTAGGTTATTATGCTACTAGATTTGATGCGGCACAATTAATCACAGGTGGCGATAAAGCTAACACACAAGGTGCTGTTGATACTTGGACTTTTGTAGCTGACTATAAGATTAACAAGCGTTTTGATACTTATTTTGCTTATTCAAACAATCATTTCTCTGGTGATAAATATGCAACTACTGTTAGTAGTAGCGGTGTTACAACTTCTTACTTCAACAATGTTGACATCGTCGGTGCTGGTGTTCGTATGAAGTTCTAATTTAACTTAGT
>CAIOPD010000091.1 GCA_903860085.1 uncultured Pseudomonadota bacterium | reverse complement strand
CCTCACTATGTTGCACCTTTGTTTTTTGCGCTTACGTAATGCGTCTAGCAGACTCTCCCTTTACGCCCCCATCGCACAGAACAATTTGACTTCAAAAAAGATATTGATGGTAGGCATTTTACTGTCCGCGATAGTCATGCCAATTGCGTATGCAGAATCCAACCTAGCAGGTGAGGATATTTTGATACTCAGTGATGACAGCTTAAAATCTGCGCCACGCATTTTGAGTGACAAAGAAATTAAAGATTCAGCAGCTAAAAACACATTCAGCGACCGCTATGGAAGCGCCTTTGAAAGCCAACTAAACGAGAGTGCAAATGCTCAACCGGAAATCATCATTATTAATAACGATGATTTATGGCAACGCATCAAAAGCGGTTACGCCATGCCAGACTCAACCTCCAATCTAGTTGAGCGACATGAAAACTGGTACAGCACACGCCCGGACTATGTGAAGCGTATGGTTGAGCGTAGCCAAAGATACTTGTTTCATATTGTTGAAGAAGTAGAAAAGCGCGGCATGCCGACAGAAATTGCGCTATTGCCAATGATAGAAAGCGCCTACAACCCACAGGCTTACTCCAGTGGTCGCGCCTCTGGTATTTGGCAGTTCATTCCCTCTACAGGAAAACATTTCGGACTTAGGCAGGACTGGTGGGTTGATAACCGTCGCAACATCACCTTTGCGACCGATGCGGCACTCACCTATCTGCAAAAATTGCACGCCATGTTTGGTGCTTGGGATTTAGCCTTGGCTGCTTATAACGCCGGGGAAGGAACTGTTGGGCGCGCGATTGAGAAAAATCGCAAACTAGGTTTACCTACCGATTACGAAAGTTTAAATCTACCGCCAGAAACAAAAAACTACGTACCAAAACTGCAGGCAATTAAAAACTTAATGACCAACCCTGGTAACTACGGCCTCCAAATTCAAACCATTGCCAACACACCTTACTTTGCAAAGGTATCGGCACCAGCACAAATCGATGCACACTTAGCAGCTAAACTCGCAGAAATTACTGACAGCGAATTCCTTGCCCTAAACCCAAGTTATAACCGCCCCGTCATTACTGGCGGTGATGAAAAACACGAGCTACTACTTCCTATTATTGCGGCACAGGCATTTAGAACTAACTTAGCTGGCTACAACAAACCCCTAGTCAGTTGGAAAACTTACTTCGCTAAACGGGGCGAACGCATGGAAAGCATAGCTAGTAAATTTGGCATCAAGCTAGGGCAGTTACGCGACGTCAACGACCTGCCTGATCAGAAAAAAATTAGGAACTCTTCTACCATTTTGGTGCCTATCAACAGTGATGGTGTAAATACATCTAAAGTAGCAGTAGCAGATACAAAAATATCTGTCACTGGTAGTGACGTAGTAAAAGAGGCTAGCAAAGAAGTTAGTAGCGAACAAAATTCGGCTAATATTGACCTAGCTAGCGCTGACAATAAAGTCAGCCATCAAGATGAAGCGCCACATAGCAAGCAACACAGCGTAAAAAAAGGTGAAAGTTTACTATCAATTGCTAAGCATTATGACACCAGCGTTAAAGAAATAATGACCTTAAACTCACTCAAAAATAAACATGTGAAAACTGGACAATTACTAATGATTACAAGCGCGCCACCTTCAAAAGAAAGTGCGAATACTAGAAAGATTGCCACCAAAGCTTATACGGTTAAACCGGGTGATACGGTTTATAGTATTGCGCAAAAACATGACATTTCTATCGCGGATCTAAAGCGCTGGAATAGCAATATGAGCGACCAAATTCAACCTGGTCAGATATTAAATTTCGCCCCTAACAACGCCTCTTAAATAGACCCAATGGTTAAGTGGCTACATCCCCGCAACCTATTACAAGTAATGACTTGGGTAATATTGACGGCATTGATGGTAGGTTGTGGTGATTCAACCAGTAATAAATCAATCCATAAGATTGACTACAGCAAAGATTATCCGGCAAATAGTGGCGGCACGCTTATTGATGCCATGACAGGCGAACCGAGCGGATTAATTGCAATGATTGCTGGAGAATCTGCGGCCTCTGCCATCGCAGGCAATATATTTAACAGTTTACTTAAATACGACAAAAACCTTGAACTTACGGGCGAATTAGCTAAATCGTGGGAAATTTCTCCGGATCAAAGAACTATCACGTTCCATCTAAAACCAGATCTTAAATGGGCTGACAATACTCCGTTAACTAGCGATGATGTCCTATTTACTTGGCAAAAAGTTACCGACGAAAAAACCCGCACCCCTTATGGATCAGATTTTAAATTAGTAACTCTAGCTGAGACGCCAGATGCAAACACTTTTAGAGTCACCTACAAAGCGCCTTATGCACCAGCACTTGATACCTGGGCAGGATTGCACATACTACCAAAGCATTTACTCAAGGATCAAGACATTAACACGACTGCGTTTGCACGCAATCCAGTGGGTAGCCATTATTACAAATTAGAACAATGGAAAAATGGCCAATATCTTAAACTCACTCGCAATGTGAATGCTACTCAAGGTCAAGCAAAAATTGACCACCTGTTATCACGCATCATTCCTGACAAAGCTGCACAATTCTTGGAGTTAAGTGCCGACAATATTGACTCAATGGGCCTAAACCCAATTCAATATGCCAGAATATTCCCTGCCCGCCCAGAGCTTAATAAAAATATAGCTTTATATAAAGAATTGGGAAATAGTTACACCTATCTAGGCTTTAATCTTAAGCGTAAACCCTTTGATGATATACGCGTACGACAAGCAATCAATTACGCCATTAATAAACAAGAAATTATAGACGGCGTGTTACTCGGACTAGGTGAGCCAGTCGCCTCTCCATACAAGCCGGGCACGCGCTGGAGCAATCCTGCACTTAAACCCTACCCTTACGATCCGGCCAAAGCCAAAGCCTTACTTAAAGCCGCGGGTTATGAGGATCACGACGGTGATGGCATTATTGATAAAGACGGCAAGCCATTCAGCTTTGAAATCCTAACTAACCAAAATAAAGAGCGCGAAATGACTGGCGTGTTAATTCAACGCCGACTCAAAGAAGTGGGGATAGACGCCAATATTCGCGTCCTAGAATGGGCTAGTTTTCTAGGCCGTTTTATTAAACCTAAAGAGTTTGATGTAGTCGTGCTAGGCTGGAGCTTATCTTTAGATCCAGACCAATACAGCATTTGGCATTCCAGCCAACAAGCACCAGGCCAATTCAATTTTATTAGTTACAGCAATCCGCGCGTAGATAAATTACTGGAAGCCGGTCGATTAGAACTTAATCCCGATAAACGTATGAAAATTTACCATGAATTTTCAGCAATATTATTAGAAGACAGTCCTATTGTTTACTTGTCTGCAGGCTATGGATTATCTGCTATTCATAAGCGTGTGAGGGGCATCAGTAACCCAGCGCCACCTGCAGGGATAGGACATAACACTTATGAGTGGAACATTCCTCAAGCCTATGCACGTTCAGAAATGAGCGAACACTAGGCCGATACCAAATGCTTAAATACTTACTCAAACGTTTCTTTTGGATGATTCCTTTATTGGTCGGCATTAGTCTTATCTCGTTTATGATTATGCACCTAGCACCTGGTGATATAACTAGCAGTGAAGCCAGTTTCAACCCAAAAGCCAGTGAAGAATCAAGACAAAAATTGCGTGAATTATATAGCTTAGATAAACCAGTTATTGTGCAATACAGTTTATGGATGAAACGTATGGCCACACTAAACTTTGGCACATCGTTTGCATCTCACCAACGCCCTGTCTTTTGGCAAACCAAAGACAAAGACGGTAACGTTACACTCGGTATGATTCAAGAAGCCCTACCCATAACCTTACTCATCAATGTCCTTAGCCTAATTTTAATTATCGCTATTGCTTTACCTTTAGGGGTGATTTCCGCACTTAAACAAAACCAGTTAGCTGACAGGGTCATCACGTTATTTGTCTTTATAGGATTTGCTATTCCAGGATTTTGGTTAGCATTAATGCTTATGTACTGGACTGGAGTACAACATAATTGGCTACCAATATCCGGCTTACAAAGTTTGGGCCATGAGCACCTTCATTGGCTAGGTAAAACTTTAGATACCCTTAAACATTTAGCATTGCCTGTTTTTATTTCAGCTATCACTGGTTTAGCAGGCATTGCTTTATTTGTACGCAACGGCATGCTTGAAGTACTTCACCAAGACTACATCACGACAGCACGTTCTAAAGGTCTTAATGAGCATCGCGTGGTCTATGGTCACGCCTTACGCAACGCCTTACTGCCGTTAATTACGATTTTTGGCTTAAGCATTCCTGGCTTAATTGGTGGCTCGGTCATCGCAGAAAGCATTTTTGCAATTCCCGGCATGGGCAAGCTATTCTATGACGCCGTATTAATGCGTGATTTCCCAGTCATTATGGGCATACTGACCATAGGGGCACTTCTCACACTAATAGGAAATTTAGTCGCAGATGTGGCATATGCTTGGGCTGACCCAAGGGTTAGGCGGGGGGTAATGCAATGAAGCATGCCTTAAGAAACCCGTTAGCATTAATAGGATTTTCTATTATTGCCGCCATATTGTTACTCGCGCTAATCGCACCATGGATTGCGCCCTATGATCCCAATGCGATTAATGTAAAAGCTATATTATTAGCACCTGAAACAAATCATTGGATGGGTACCGATGGTCTAGGGCGAGATGTCTTGTCACGCATGCTATATGGAGGACGTATCTCATTGTTAGTAGGTTTTGTTGCAGTAGGTATTGCGACACTTATTGGGATAGTGCTAGGTGCTGTTGCAGGCTTTTATCGTGGTTGGGTAGATACGGTCATTATGCGTACTGTCGATGTCATGCTATCTATTCCGACCTTCTTCTTAATTTTAGCCGTCATTGCCTTTCTAACACCCTCGATATGGAACATTATGATTGTGATTGGCTTAACATCATGGATGGGCGTCACTCGCTTAGTTCGCGCTGAATTTTTAAGCTTGCGTAACCGCGAATTTGTTTTGGCCGCGCAGGCCTTAGGTGCTAAAGACGCTAGACTTATCTTTACGCATTTATTACCTAATAGCCTAACGCCGATTATTGTGAGCTCGATTCTTGGCATCGCCAGTGCAGTCCTAGTGGAATCAGGATTAAGCTTTCTAGGGCTAGGCGTTCAAGCACCACAAGCATCCTGGGGAAATATTTTGACCGATGGTAAAGAATATATTCAGTTTGCATGGTGGCTTTCACTGTTCCCAGGACTGGCAATATTGCTGACCGTGTTAGGGTATAATCTACTCGGAGACGGCTTACGCGATGCGTACAACCCAAGAAGCAACCAAAATTAATATGTGTACTGTTAAATAAGAATAAAGATAGAGAGGAATAATGTCATGGGATTTTTAGCTGGAAAAAAAATACTGATCACTGGTTTATTAAGTAATCGTTCTATTGCTTACGGCATCGCTTCGGCAATGAAACGTGAAGGTGCAGAGCTTGCTTTCACTTATCAGGTAGAAAAACATAAAGACCGCGTAGCTGGTCTAGCCGCAGATTTTGGCTCTACTCTAGTGTTTCATTGTGACGTAGGTGAAGATAGCTTGATTGACGCCCTCTTTGTCTCAATAGCACAGCACTGGGATGGCATAGACTCAATAGTTCACTCAGTGGCATTTGTACCTAAAGATGCATTAGATGGGGACTATCTAGAAAAAGTGACACGTGAAAATTTCCGTATTGCGCATGATATTAGCTCGTACAGTTTTGCCGCGCTAGCTAAAGCAGCGTTACCGATGATGCTTGGCCGTAATGGTAGCTTACTTACATTAAGTTACTTAGGTGCAGAACGTACCATGCCTAACTACAACGTCATGGGCCTAGCTAAAGCAAGCCTAGAAGCTAATGTACGCTATATGGCACAAAGTTTAGGCCCTAAAGGCATTCGTGTGAACGCAGTCTCTGCAGGTCCGATTAAAACGTTAGCTGCATCAGGGATCGCCGACTTTGATAAAATGATTGGCTTTAATGAGAAACATGCAGCTCTACGCCGCAATGTGACCATAGAAGAAGTAGGTAATGCCGCTGCATTCTTATGTAGTGACCTAGCCTCAGGCATTACTGGCGAGATCACATACGTTGATGGCGGTATGAATATTACCGCGGCTGGAGTAATTGAATAGGGTTAACCGCTCATTTAAGACGATAAAAAAGGCAAAGGCACCTAGGTGCCTTTTTTATCGCCTTCAATTCGACTAACCTAAAACTACAAGTTAGTTTACTGTATTGCCGAGTAACAGCTTTTGATTAACCTTCACATTACTTTTTTCACGTAAAGATTGTTTGTAAGCCGATAAGTACTCATTCGCTAAAGATGCATTAAGTTCTGCTTTTGCCAGTTTTTGCGCTTCCGCATCTTGCCCGACTAAGCTGTCAATTTTACTGACTTTAACCAACAAGTACCCTTGTCTGCTATTAGCAGCACCTGAGTACGCTGGCAACTTGCTCACATTGGTTTTAAACACTTGGTTCATTGCAAGTTCTGTTAATCCCTGTGCATTTTTACGATCCACAATCACTTCTGGAATCCAATCAATACCAGTCACTTCTTTTCCAGCATTCAGATCTTTAAGTGCAGATTCACCTTTAGTGATAGCAAGCTTGGTAGCCGCCTCTAATTTTAGCAAGTCCTCAATGCCCGCTTTGACTTCATCAAAGCTTCTTGGAGCTGCTGGCTTATACGCTACAACACGTGCTGAGACCAAGTTATTAGGTGAGACTTCAATCGCTTCGGTATTGCGATGATCTTTTAACACTTCATCAGAAAACACAAGATTCATGATTTTTTCGTTCTTAAAGAATTTAGCGCCAGCTTCACGCGTAATAAACTCTGAAGTTTGCACCTGACTACCAAACATTTTAGCTGCTGGTTGCAAACTTGAAGATTGTTCATAAACGATATTACTGAAGCTTTCTGCTTTTTCAGTAAATGCCGCTTGTGCTTTTTGGTAGATTAGTTCAGCTTTAATTTTAGGTTTTAAACTGTTGTAATCAGAGCTTTCGCCTGTAATACCAGTGACCTTAATAATATGGAATCCAAACTCAGACTCCACCAAATTACTGATTTCATTTACTTTCATGCTAAAAGCAGCGTCTTCAAACGGCTTTACCATTGCACCGCGACCAAAACTACCTAAATCACCACCTTTAACCGCTGACCCAGGATCCTGAGAATTTTTAACTGCTAAGGCCTCAAATGATTTTGGGTTTTTCTTAACAGCGGCCAAAATTTCTTCCGCTTTAGCTTTCGCCTGTTGCTTTTGTGCTGGTGTCGCATTCACGCCAAAGCCAATTAAAATATGGCTTGCACGCCTTTGCTCACTACCCTGAAATTTTGACGCATTCTCGTCATAAAATTTCTTCAACTCAGCTTCATCTACTTTGATACCAGGAATCAAGCTACTTGTTGATAGCAATAGAAATTCAATTTTTACTTGCTCAGGTACCACTAATTTATTCTTGTGTTGCTCGTAATAAGCTTTTACCAAAGCTGGATCAATCTTCACGTCTTTAATAAAATCCTTGGCCTTTATTTCTGATACCGTCACGTGGCGTTGTTGATTCGTGAGCTTAAATGTATTGTCGGCACGCGTGTTAGAAATAAATCCGAGTTTACCAATACTGTCTTGCGCCTGTTGCGCTAAAAGATCTAAGCGCATTCCTGCTTCAAATTTTGATGGTGTGATATGGTTTTGTTGCAAAGTTTGATCGTAAAGCTCTTGGGAGAATTTACCTTCTTTTTGAAACTCAGGCATACCTGTCACGTAGGTAGCAAGCTGTGCGTCACTGATAGCATATTTAGCATGCTGAATTTCATCATTCAATAGACGCTTACTTATAAGTTGATTCAACACCATCGCCTTAACTTCAGGACTATCCAATTGTGCAGGATCAACCTTGCCTTCTGACTGTAAGCGATTACGCAAGTTTTGTAAGGCATTTGAGTACTCTTGGATCGAGATGCTATGCCCAGCAACTTCAGCCACAGCCACATTACTGCCAGCATGATTTAAATAAGAGTCGATACCAAACAATGCAAAAGGAATGGTAATCAAGGCTAACAAAGCTTTACCAACCCAACCATGGGCTACCGAGCGGATTTTATCTAACATAAAGAACTCTCTTCAAAAATATTCACTAAATATTTGGAACAACTAAGCAACGTGTCTAGTTATCGCAAACTTTACTCAAAGTTAAAAAAAACGTGAGCGTTATATTATAAGGCAACTAGGACCTGAATTTAACCGTGTTTTGATTTATCTATGCAAAACAGGCTGTAATAAACGTTTAATTAGCACGAATGCTAGGTTTGTTAGTTATATGAACATGACTATCAGGATTAATAAACTAAATGATGCAATTTATTCAAAGAAGGATAAAAACCATTGTTGTTAACACCTTGAAATCGCTAACGATTCTCACGTGTATGCCATAGTCGCAACACATAGATCATCGACGCTTGGATTTCGTAACGCATTTCATAATTACCTACGAAGATTCTCCTCACCTCCCGCGGTGCAAACTCTTCTAATTTTTCACCAATACGCGGATTTGCACTCAGGTTAGTTGGTGTAGCAACCAAGGATTGAACGGTGCGTGCCGCTGCCAAATGATTCACTGGCGCAAGAAATTCATGCAAACGCACCAAATCTGACAGTGCCTTACTTGTCCACTTAACATCCATCATTTAGCGAGGAACTTGCAGTTGCTTAGATGTGGCAAGACTGTCAGCCCATGCTTGTACAGATTGGTGGTCAATTACCTGTCCCAAGTCGACATCGGCTAAAGCTTCGCGGGTTAGGCGACTACGCTCTTCTTCTTGGTCAATCCATCCTACCAATGCTTGCTTAACTATCCACCCACGCGAACGCTCCAGACGTACAGCCATCAAATCTATTTGATTTGCCAGTTGTAACGGTACATGTGCAGTTAATACTTTAGTTTTTGCATTTGCCATAGCACTTTCCTTAACAATTGATTAAAATTAAATCATAGTGATTAAGTTTGATTAAATCAAGGTCTATTTTTTAAGGCAATGAATCCTAATCTCATCCTTAAAAAACATAGAAAAAGCCGCAACCCATTACAGATTGCGGCTTAGTGCGTAGAAAGTACAAAAGCAAAAGCCCCGCTTGTGGCGGGGCTTTGCTGCTACATTACCTCTGTTAGGAAATAACATAGACTTGTTGGCGGTGGCGTGAGTCTATGGCCAGATTGTCTTTCACTGCTAACAGTGGAATTTACAGGGTATTTCAATTAAATTTATCGCCAATCTGTCTCACCAAAACCATCACGCCCTAAATACGTATAGTAAATTCCTAGCGTGCCTGTGGACTGCTTCTTGTCGCCTAAGTCAGGAAACCATATCTCTAAAGCCTATCAATGGCTGGCTTTAATCACCTCCGGCAAAGTACAAAGTATCAAAGAGATTGCGGATGCAGAAGGCTTAGATCAATCTCATGTGACTCGAACTATCAAT
>CAIOPD010000090.1 GCA_903860085.1 uncultured Pseudomonadota bacterium | reverse complement strand
CACTTCACCTGACAACCAATCCACTTGGCTTTGCCAGGCCCAACCACTTGCCATTGACTGTAACGCAAGTTTAAATTTTCCGTTGAATCTTTCAGCAGCATGCAAGCCGGCTTCATCGCTATAGCTAGCATTGTTTAAAGTTAAGGTTGTGCTGATATTAGGTTTGTCTTGCAGACTTAATCGATCAAGTTCAAAACTAAAGGGCAACTCAAGGCGCGCACCTTTGACTAAGCCATCACCGCATCGACCGCTGGCTAAGTTCGACGTCAGCGAACAATTGAATTTGAGTTGAAACCAATCGAGTGACGATTTAGCTTTAAATCTAGAATTAAAGCTAATTTTAGGTTGTGCATCACGCAGATCTAAGGTTAAGGATGTATTTTTTGTCGCACCTTGCGCATGCTCTATGCGCTCCGCGCTCATTGAAATTTCACTGATTGCATTTGCTGTAGAACTTAGTAAAAGCGCACTAAAAAAAAGTGCACTAACCACGATGCAACGCTTAGTGTTGGTAAGTATAAGTTTGGTTGAGTATGAAGTATTCATGATCAACGATGACTTAAGCTTAAGCTGGATACACACCAGTGGACAAATAGCGATCACCTCGATCACAAACGATTGAGACAATCAACGCATTTTCTAGCGTTTTTGAAAGTTGCAAGGCTGCATGCAAGCCGCCACCAGATGAAACGCCCGCAAAAATACCTTCCTCAGTCGCTAAACGGCGCATGGTTTTTTCGGCTTGGGCCTGACCTACATAGAGCAAACTATCGACACGCTTGGGATCATAAATCTTAGGTAAATATTCTTGTGGCCATTTACGTATTCCAGGAATTTGTGCACCATCTTCCGGTTGCACGCCAATAATCTGTATATTTGGATTCTGTTCTTTTAAATAGCGCGAAACACCCATAATTGTGCCGGTGGTCCCCATGCTCGCTACAAAGTGAGTAATCTTGCCGCCAGTATCACGCCAAATCTCAGGTCCTGTGGTTTCGTAGTGCGCCAGCGGGTTGTCGCTATTGCCAAACTGATCAAGTACGATCCCCTCACCCTCTACTTGCAATTTCATCGCAACATCGCGCGCTAGTTCCATGGCGCCCTCTTTCGGCGTTAGTACTAGGTCTGCACCATAGGCTTTCATGCTTTGGCGACGTTCGATGCTTTGGTTTTCGGGCATTACTAACACCATTTTATAACCTCGCATCGCCGCCACCATGGCCAAGGCAATACCTGTGTTTCCACTAGTAGCTTCAATTAAGGTATCACCAGGCTTAATATCACCGCGCGCTTCTGCGCGGGTAATCATACTGTAAGCGGCCCTATCTTTGACCGATCCAGCTGGATTGTTGCCTTCTAATTTAAGCAAAATAGTATTGCTGGTTTCGCCCGCCATGCGTTGCAATTTCACCAGTGGGGTATTGCCTACAAAATCGTCTAATACTTTATACATAAGCTTCTCTAGTTATTTTTGCTTTAAGGTTGCCAAATATAGGGCGAAGCCAGCAAAGCCGATAAATGTAATCAAGGCCATTTGTGGAATACTGAGGCCTAAATAAGTCCAATCGATAGCAGCGCAGTCACCGGTGCCACGAAACACCAAAGTCAGGGCTTTTCGTAGCGGAAAATTCTCAAACATATAGTCAAAGCCTACACCACAATCGGCCACCATACTGTCACGGTGGGCTTGCAACCACCAATGGCGTATCGCAACACCGGCACCCCCTATAGCAACCATCACGTGAAGAGCCGCATAAATTTTACGACCTAACTGCGCAGGATTGTGAATGGCTGCAGTTAAAAACAATAAGCCTAAACCCATTAACACCATGCGTTGCGAAATACATAAAGGACAAGGATTAAGTTGATAACGCGTTTGTATCCACAACGCCAAACCGACAGAAGCAAAACTTGCAACAAAACCCAAAAGATAGCCAGCACGAGCCGAAAGAAGTTTGTTTAGCATTGCCGCCTCCACGATATAATCATTAAATATTACGAATGATTCATTTTACTGGATTAGGCAACTTTTGGCAGAACTCACATCAAATTTAACTAAGTCTCTATTGACAGAAAAGCATGTACTTAGCGTCAGTGAGCTTAATCGCTTAGCGCGCAATCTTCTAGAGCAAAGCTTTCCGCTCTTTTGGGTGGCTGGCGAAGTCTCTAATCTTACTCGCGCAGCCAGCGGTCATTGGTACTTCTCCCTCAAGGATGCGGGTGCACAGGCACGCTGCGTCATGTTTAAAGGCCGTAATAGTTATTTAGACTGGGCGCCTAAAGAAGGCGATAAAGTTGAAGCACGCTGTACTGTTACCTTGTATGAAGCTCGCGGAGACTTTCAACTCACGGTAGAATTTTTACAGCGTGCAGGCTTAGGTGCCCTGTTTGAAGCCTTTGAAAAACTTAAAGCCAAGTTACAGCAAGAAGGCTTTTTTGATGCCATGTTTAAGCAGACGCTACCGGCGCATCCTCAGAAAATTGGCATCGTCACTTCCCCTGATGCAGCTGCTTTACGTGACGTATTAACTACGCTTAAACGACGCATGCCAAGCATACCGGTCATCATTTATCCTACCCCAGTACAAGGCAAAGGTGCCGCAAATTTAATTGCCAATGCCATACATCAAGCCAGCAGTCGCGCTGAATGTGATGTACTAATCATTTGTCGT
>CAIOPD010000089.1 GCA_903860085.1 uncultured Pseudomonadota bacterium | reverse complement strand
CACCGGAGGCCTTAAGTAAAAAAATGTAATACATCATTTCCTGCGCGCGCCCTACTGCAAACACAGGGATTAACACGATACCTTTGCGCTTAAAGGTTTGATTGATAAATTCAGCGAGCTTAATTTTCGGATCGGTCGCATTATGTAGTCGATTACCATAGGTCGATTCAACCACCAAGTAATCCGCTTGTTTAATGCGCACTGGTGGTTTCATGAGCGCATCTTGTGGTCGGCCTATATCTCCGGAAAATACGATCGAAGTTTTAGCATTGTGCAGACGTACAAAAGCTGAACCTAGGATATGCCCGCTAGGAGAAAATCTTAATGTTAAGCCATCTCCCATATCGACATCTTGCTCAAAAGGAATCACCGTTAGCAAACTCAATGCATTTTGCGCATCTTCCTGGGTATATAACGGTAAGGCTGGGTTATGTTTAGAAAAGCCTCGCTTATTCGCATAGCGAGCATCCTCTTCCTGAAGGTGAGCAGCATCTGGCAGTAAAATCTCACATAAGTCGCGAGTGGCCTCAGTACAATACACTTTTCCACTAAAGCCATTTTTCACTAAGAGTGGCAGATAACCGCTATGATCAATATGTGCATGCGTCAGGATAACCGCATCTACAGTACTAGGATCAACAGGTAAAGGCGCCCAATTCCTAAGCCTTAATTGCTTTAAACCCTGAAATAATCCGCAATCAATCATAATTTTGACGCTACCACTTTCCAGTAGGTATTTAGACCCAGTAACAGTCCCTGTCGCGCCAATAAAAGTTAATTGCATGACCTACGCTCCAATAATGATTTTAAATCCATATTACTCCAAAGCGAGCTTGGATTTTGCTAATGCTGGATTAGTAGAAAAATACTTTTTAATACCAACATAGATAGACATGACTAACTTATCTTGATAGGCATCATCACCCAGTTTACGCTCCTCATCTGGGTTGCTAATAAAAGCCGTTTCTACCAAAATTGATGGTATATCAGGCGACTTAAGTACCGCAAACGCGGCCTGCTCAACACGGTTTTTATGCAATGTATTAATTTCACCAATCTGCCCAAGTACGGACTTCCCTAGCTTTAGGCTGTCGTTAATGGTCGCAGTTTGCGACAAGTCTAATAACGTCCGGGCTAAAAATGGGTCTTTAATATCTAAGCTCACGCCACCAATTAAATCCGACTCATCTTCTTTCTTAGCCAAATAGCGTGCACCAGCACTAGTTGCACCGCGCTCTGATAAGGCAAATACTGAAGAGCCACGCGCCGCCGCATTAGTAAATGAATCCGCATGAATGGATACAAACAGATCCGCTTGTAGTTTACGTGCTTTGACCACACGACCATGAAGCGGGATGAAGTAATCGCCATCACGAGTCAGCACTGCACGCATACCCGGATCTTCATCAATCTTGGCTTTTAGCTTTTTAACAATTGCCAAGGTGATGTCTTTTTCATTACTGCCGTTAGCACCGCGAGCGCCAGGATCTTCTCCACCGTGACCAGCATCCAAAGCAATAGTGACTTGTCGTGAATATTTATTATTGTCACCATTTTCTAGCTTATGTTCAAACCCAGAAGTTTCATTAGGTATTGTTGGTGCTGTTGGAAAAGTTTGCTGTGTCTCATTGCGACCTACTGGCTCAGTCAGCTTAGGCTCAGCCTCAACGACTTTAGGCGCTACGATTTCTGGAGTGGTCGCGTTGGGGTTATCACGCTGCTCCAGCATCGCCATCAACGGATCTTTTACTGGAAAAATATCTAACACCAACCGATGTTTGTATTCTCCAGCAGGCAATAATAAGTTGACGCTAGGTTTAGCCTCGGCTTTTAAATCCACCACCAAGCGCACCACGCCTGGCTTATTAGCGGCCACACGCACTTGTTTAATATTAGGATCGTCTGCAGCAATTTTATCGGCTAAGGATTTGAGGTTGGCATTGAGTTCAACGTTGTCGATGTCCATCACGATACGATCTGGATTTTTAAGGAAAAATACCTTGTAGCTAATTGCGTTATTCGCCTCAAGCGTAATTCTTGTGTAATCTTGCGCTGGCCAAACACGTGAAGCTGTCACTAAGTTACTCGCAGCTTGCGCGATGCTACTGCAGGCTAAACACAAAGTTAAACTAATGCGTAGATAGGTTTTGATTGGGCTAAATAATTTAACTATCATGATTTCGCTTTAATGGCGCTGATGGATTGTTGACCTAAAGGCGTATGCGCAATCAACTTAATCGTACGACCAGGTTCTTGAATACTAAAAATGATATCTAAATCGGGTAAAGGTAAACATTGCTGGGCTTTTTCCGGCCACTCAATCAAGCAAACGCTATTGGCATTAAAATAGTCCCTAAAGCCTGCCGCTTCCCACTCTTCATCATCATGAAAGCGGTATAAGTCAAAATGGTAAATATTAAGCGGTTGCGTTGACTTGACCGCTATTTCATAACACTCAACCAATGTATAGGTCGGGCTTTTTACCTTACCCACATAACCTAGCGCGTGCAATAAACCACGGACTAAGGTAGTCTTACCTGCCCCTAAGTCGCCATGTAAGTAGATGGTGAGACTGGGCTGTATCGCTATGGCTAAAACAGCGCCAAAAGCGAGGGTTGCTGCTTCGTCGGCCAAATCAAGAGTAAAATTATCCATCATGACCGACTCTAGTACAACTAGTGCACCGAAAACCAATAATGACTTTAGCCAACTGAGCCTTGATATCAAGCAATGGGGTCTGGCTTTGGGATTTGATCATATCGGCATCACTGATACCGAATTGAAAACGGCTGAGGCCGAACATCAAGCTTGGATTAGTAAGGGTTTTCATGGTGAGATGAATTATATGGTAAAACACGGGATCAAGCGCACGCAACCCGCTGAATTAGTACCAAATACCCTGCGCGTCATTTCT
>CAIOPD010000088.1 GCA_903860085.1 uncultured Pseudomonadota bacterium | reverse complement strand
GTTAATCACATTCCCATTGATGATGCCTAGTTTGATATCAGCTTTTTTGCTAACCTTTACTTTGTCGTTTGATGATGTGGTGTTAGCGTCTTTTCTATCAGGTCCTGGATACTCTACCTTGCCTATGGTGATATTTTCTCGCGCGCGATTAGGTTTAAACCCATCCATTAACGCAGTGGCAGCTGTGACAATTGCAGTGGTAAGTGTAACTGTGATTGTTTCTAGCATTTATCATGCGCGTACCCAAAGAAAGCGCAACCATGAAATAGCCATGAGGTATAGTGATGGCAGTCAGTAACTCAAACTTTAAGCTAAGAAACACCCACAATAAAGGTATGCATGCGCTCTACTAAAGTCAGTGCCGCAATTGAGCGGCTTAAAAAACGTAGTAATGAACCCTATTCTATGGGTATGAGTGGAAATGGCTTGTTCTGGCTTTCGTTGTCTGGCGAAATGGGCGCTTCCACCAAATTATGCGAACCGATGGGTATTGATGAGTTTGTGGCGTTTGTAAATGCTTATGGCCCACAAACGCCTAAGCGTGTTAGTAAGTTAGAAGTAGAGTTTAGTAAACAACTTCTAAGGAAAGTCGTAGACTAAACCTTATTCTAAATTTTCATCACTAAGTATTTCGCTAGCATCCTCGCTTGAAATTTCTGCTGCAGGTTCAGCGACTACTGGCAAGGTAGCTTCCATCATGACGCGACGGCTTTCAGGCGTTTCCATGCTTATACGGCCAATAGCGCCACTGCGGTAATCAGTTAGAAAGGCAACTGCGGTTTTTTCCGTGTCCCATAAGCCATCATGTCGTTTATAAGAACGGCGTTTTGCAATTGCATCTAGTAAGTCCACACCATCCATTTTCATTACGTCTAAAAAGCCGCCTTCGCTTTTCATGGTGTCAAGTTTATAGCGTGCGTTAAGAAGGGCTGGATAGGATTTAAGTAGGTTGTCGGCTAGAAATAGTGCGACATCTTCATCAATCACTGCGTTACGTCCTATCGCATGGCTTGCGGCTAACATATAGCCATCTGACTCATACTGAATTCTTGGCCACATCATGCCTGGGGTGTCTGTAATGCTCATAGTTTCGCTTAAATCAAAGCGCTGTTGGCTTTTGGTCACGGCAGGCTCATCACCGACTTTGGCTACGCGACGATTTAAAAGGGCATTCATCAGCGTTGATTTACCAACGTTAGGAATTCCCATAATTAGCATACGTAAAGGTTTTAAGTGCGTGCCCCTATGAGGTGTCAGCGCTAGGCATAACTTAGGGATTTTATTAGCTTCACCAGGTTTTTTACATGATAACGCGACCGCCTTGGTGTTAGGTTGGCGGTTAAAATAGTTGAGCCAAGCTTGTGTGGCGACTGGGTCAGCCAAGTCGGCTTTATTTAGAATTTTGAGTTGAGGACGTTGGCGAAATAAGCGCATTTCATCAATCATTGGATTATGGCTGGCGGCAGGCACGCGAGCATCCAGCACCTCGATCACAATGTCAGTGAACTCCATTGTCTCTTCAGCTTTTTTGCGGGCTTGGGTCATATGACCCGGATACCATTGAATTGCCATTTATTTCATCTCCTCATCAGTGCTGACTTTGTTCTCCGCGCCGTGCCATCATCTTGACGTGGCAGTGAAAAAAAGTCGTGCTTTCTATTTCTAATTGGGCGCATTTTAACATTTAGAAGCCAAGCCGAAGTTTTTATCTGCGTGACATGGAATTTTGTCTTAAAATAGCGCCATGAAAACACCTGAATCACAGCCTGAAATCCGCCCTAATCAATCGATAGAGCTACTTAAAGAGCTCCATATACTTACCCGTGACGGTAAGCTAAATCAAGACAGTCGTCGTAAGTTAAAACAGGTGTATCACCTAGTGAATTTTATTGAACCGCTGTTTAATGACGTGTTAGTCCGTAATGCTAATCCTACCTTAGTCGATCACGGTGCAGGTAAGTCGTACTTGGGTTTTATTTTGTATGATCTATTGTTGAAACAGCTTGATGCTGGGCAAGTGGTTGGTATAGAAACCCGTGGTGAATTAGTTGAAAAGTCACGACAATTAGCGGCAAGATTAGGCTTCACACGTATGGATTTCCAGCATTTAAGCGTAGCTGAATCAATTAGCTCAGAGGCGTTGCCAGCGACTGTGGATATCGTCACAGCCTTGCACGCATGCAACACAGCCACCGATGATGCCATACAATTTGGACTCAAAAAGCACGCGCAATATATGGTGCTAGTGCCTTGTTGCCAGGCCGAAGTGGCTGAAGTATTAAGGCAGCATAAAAATGAGAGCTTTGCCAAAACGCCACTCAGTGAAATTTGGCGACACCCTATGCATACACGTGAATTCGGCAGCCAGTTAACCAACGTGTTGCGCTGCCTTCAATTGGAGGCCGCTGGTTATCAAGTCACTGTGACTGAATTGGTAGGCTGGGAGCATTCAATGAAAAATGAATTGATCATTGCTAAATATACCGGCCAGCCACGAATGAACGCAAGGACTAGGTTGGAGTCTATGTTGAGTGAACTTAATTGAGATGCGCTTACTAGCCGTTTCTTAGCCTAGATTCCCTATGGCATCAGGAGCTATCACTATGCTGTTATAATTTACAGCTATTGTTAATTCGCCATTACCCATTCTAACCATTACGATTTACCTATTAAATGAGGAATCCATGAAACGTTTTTTAATGTTATTAATAATTGCTATTACGTGCGTTAGTTTATTTGCCAGTTTCGCTGAAGCAAGACGTTTTGGCGGTGCTAGCAGTTTTGGTAAGCAGCGTGCAGTTCCGATGCAGCGCCAACAAAGGGCCCCTGCTGCGGCGCCTGCACCTGCGGCACCTACAGGCAATAAATGGTTAGGCCCGTTAGCTGGTTTGGCTCTAGGGGCTGGGCTGATGTCTATGTTTTCTGGCGGGGGTATGGGCGGACTAGGTGGTATGATGGGGTCATTGCTTCCAGCATTACTCATTGCCGCAGTAGTGATGTTTCTGATCTCTAGATTTAAACAGTCACAGCAACCTGCGATGCAGTATGGCGGGGGCGCTGAACCTTATAGTCAACAGCAACCTCAAGCTGGCTTTGCTACAAGTCTAGCGCCATCGTATATTCCAGAAGATTTTCCAGTTGAGAGTTTTCTGCGTAATGCCAAAGCTTCATTTATTCGCCTGCAAGCGGCCAATGATCGTAAAGATATTAACGATGTGCGTGAATACACCACGCCTGAAATATTCGCTGAAATCTCATTGCAAATGCAAGAGCGTGGCAATGCTGTACAAAATACCGAGGTGTTGAGTATTGATGCCGAATTACTAGAAGTAAGTAATGAAGGTGACTATTCCATTGCTAGCGTGCGTTTTACTGGTCAGTTGCGTGAGAATAACGCGGCGATTGAAAGCGTAGATGAAATTTGGCATGTGCAAAAAAATCTGCGCGACGACAAAAGCGTATGGTTATTAGCCGGTATTCAGCAAGTAGGATAGTAACTAATCAGTTTTAATCAGGTGTCGCCAATGTAAAGGCGATGCTTGATTTTCTAAAGCACCTACGCTGTGCCTATTAAAATGCCGATCTATGAATGACAATAAGACCTTGAACCTAAAACCAAGCGTATTAAATTTTGCTAGTTTAGAAGCCAG
>CAIOPD010000087.1 GCA_903860085.1 uncultured Pseudomonadota bacterium | reverse complement strand
ATTGTCCAGAGCTCGGCCACGTCCATCCATACTGATCGTAATGGCGTTTTCAATTAATATTCCAGTAAATACATCACTGGTAAATTGTGATCCTTGGTCGCTATTGAAGATTTCAGGCGTGCCGTAAGCCCTGATAGCATCCTCCAAACAGTCGACACAGAACCCAGCATCCATAGTATTCGATAGCCGCCAAGAAAGTATCTTACGGCTATACCAGTCAATGATGGCCACCAAATAAACGAAGCCATGGGGTAATCGTATATAAGTAATGTCTGTGCTCCATACTTGATTAGGGCGAATGATGTCGACGCCTCTTAACAAATAGGGATAAATCTTGTGCTGCGGATGCGCCTTACTGGTGTTGGGCCCAGGTGCCATACCGACCAAGCCTAGTGTTTGCATTAAGCGCTGAACTCGCTTGCGATTAACTTTGTGCCCAAGGCCACATAAGTATTTCGTCATACGCCGCGAACCATAAAAGGGATGTCGCGTATATTCTTCATCAAGCAACTCTAATAATAAGCTTTCCTTTTTATCAACGCTTTTCAATACACGATTTTTATGGGCATACACTACGGAGCGATTAACCTTTAGCAATTTGCATTGCAGGGATAGCGCCAGCGTCTCATCTTGCGTTATCCATGATTGGCGTTCTTCTATAGACTGAGTCCAGACTTTTTTTTTAGCCAATCCAATTCCATATTCAGCTGCCCAATTTTGGCATACAGACGATCTGGATCGTTCTGGGTATTGGTAAGCTTCGGCCCTCGTTTAACATCAAACAGGCTGCCTGCATTATCCATTAATTCCTTTTTCCATTGACCAACTTGGGTAGGATGCACGTTGTGATCCTGTGCAATCTCGTTAATCGTCTTTATTCCTCTAACCGCTTCCAAGGCAATCTTGGCTTTTTGAGACCCCGTAAAAACCTTTCGTTTGCTTTCGCTCATTTTATGCTTCTCAATTTCAACAGAGCATAGCTTAAACCATTGTCCTGATTTCTGGGTCCACTATATTTTTCTTTTACCACTGTAGACAAATTTTTATTTTTTATACTCTATTGTAAGCTTGTTATCAATAAGGTGTTTTGCAATTTCATAATCTGGATTGTACGTGGCTAAATTATGGGCGGCTATTCCAACCGATGAGAGCACTCCTGCAATACCGGTTATTCCCCCAAAAAAACTTCCACCTACAGCAGCAATTCTTCCGCTCGTATAAACACGGCAAGTTAAATCCTTCCGCTCAATAGCGTTTTCAATAAGTTCAATAGCAAGGTTCATTTTTCCACTTAAACCGATAACTGAAAATGATGATTTGTTTGAGATACATCTATCTATGTTTGATTTTAAATCTTCGAATTTTAACGTTTCTGACATTCTGTTTCTCTCTGTAAATTAAATTTGAATAAATACTAAGCGTTAAATCTGCCTAGGAACTTCATTACTTGATTATCGGCATCGCACACGGTTACCTGTTGCTTGGAATCAGTGAGCATCTTTTTCTTATCATCATCTTCAAGGTAATCTTGCCTATTTTTGATACCTTTATGGATAAGTACTTCTAAATCAGTTCGGATGAGTAAAGGGTATAGATTCTTTTAATTTCGAATTGTAACTAATTTTAGACAAAGCTCGTACTTTTTTACTTACATTTATTATCATAATAAAGTTGTATTGCGATTTCGATATCTTGCCATCATTCCTTGATGGTTGATAATCAAGCTAATCTGTTCTATTGATACATAATTACTGTAAAGGGTTATTCCGTTCGACTTATGAATGCAATAGACTTGATAGCCCTTCCGGATTGGTCGGAAGGGCTATATTTAACGTTAGAAACATTCGGCTACATTCTGACCAATTTCAATCTAACTTTCGCTTTAGACTATCTGTAAGCATTTGCGTCCATTGACCAATTACATGTGTTCGGTCAATGGCCGATATTCATATTGAGTTCGCTAAACAAAGGGATTTGGTGCTTGGTGTCCAAACCAAAGTCCTTACTGGCAACGGATTCAAAATCCCCAAATTGTTCTTGAGTCCCCACATAGCAAAAGGGGATGAGACCATGCTGAAAAATCAAGCGTTGATCGTCATCTATTAATTATTGATCAATTGAGTTAATACTTTCGCCTACTTTTCCGGAGAGATTAGTATCGACTACTCGCTTTACCTTAGGCCGTTTAGGCTTGGCTTCTAATTTAGATGTGAACCCCAAAAATTGACGCCACTTCCCATATACATGCTCGTTGTGATATTTCAGATACTCACTCTGACGTTTACTAGGCTTAGCGACAGTGTAGTTAAGATCCATACAAAAACAGAACGGGTTCTCTTCTAAGTCCGTCGACATATCCTGTTGCCCACTATCACTGAATGTGATCAGGCCACGTTTAAAATTATCCCCTGTCATAGTATCTAGACCAATATAATTTTCAGGGTCTAGTATCTCGTTAAGGGAACATGCTTCCAATGGTTTAATTGGCACTGGGCCGATATGGTCTATATCAAAGGGATATACATTAGTTTTACTATCAGCATCATCATTTTCTTCTCGTTCCCATATGGCTTTAGAGATTGGCCCATACCCATCAAACGCTTGTATTAGTTTCAGTTTAAGACTGTCATCGGTATTGTCGTTAATCAATATTTCTTCCCGTACAGACTCATTCCATTCCGCCGAATAAGGTATTAGCTTGCTGGGGGGATATAGGACTTTGTTCACCTTTTCTTTACGAAGAAGTTCAATGCTACGCAGGCTAAATGGGATCACTGATCCGAATATAGCGGCCTTACATGCTGGATCGTCAAGTTCGTAGTAGATACCATCGTCTGCAAAATAACCTATATAGTCTTCATTAATTACCTCTTTCAGCGCGTCATAGGCATCTTCGGCTAGCGATTCCTGCATATTAGCGCTCATTTTAATCGGCGTTTTATAAATTCTGAGGATTTCGATTTCGACACGAAACCGATTTTGGCTGGCATTAGTGCAGCTATGCCCTTCCGACTCCCACTCTTTCACAATTCCCTCTCCGATAAACTTATCTTCATACCCCAAAAAAATATCTACGTCAGGGAAGGTGGTTCCTAATCTACTTAATTGATCAACTTGGCTTATCCTCGTCACAATATTAGGGCCATTAAAATGTACATTAGTTAGATGTTTTAAATCTAAATAGGCTTTTTGGGTTGATGTATTGATTTGAATCATCATGTTTTCAATTCCTCTTGCTGTATTCAAAATAGTAAAGCTGTCGCATTAGGATGAGCTAAGGCGACAATCGACTTATGGTAATCAGTGTGCATTAATCTTTTCTGTACTGGCAGGCTGTCTCTAATAAAAGCTCATACTATTGAGCTCTCGTTCAGTTCTTGTCAGGAGCGTTTAGTTTATAACAGTCGCTAGACGTCTTGTGTCTAGCAAAGAAAATAGGTTAGGTACTTGTACTGATAAGCGAACAAACTAACTCCAGCGGAGGGCGATGCAAGAGGATACCAATCTAGGAATAGATTTGAGATCACTGCGTGTGATTAGATAGGGATAAACAACGTGTGCTGAAAAATGGATTGAAATATAGGCAAGGAAGGTCGCTAGCTATCCAAGCATAAAGATGAGCGCTAGTTATTTTTGGTATCGGTAATGGCGTATGCTTACGTCTGTTTTATAGTCTCGGATAACCTATCCAACAGGAATTTAAGCGCGATTGCTTAATGTAAGATGGCCTAAGCTCAAAAAGAGCTTAGGCTGATTTCGCTAGTTCAATGAGCTGATATCGTTTTTCTTGCTAGCTTATATGACATTAACCAAGTATGGCTTAGTCAATTCCAGCTAGGTAGTCAGTAAATGCTTATGCAAAGAACGTACTAGGAATAGGTGCAATGCCAGTCAGGCTGATCGCATCTACACCGTGGGTGATAGCACTGATTACTGATGACATTGCAGCAGCACTATTTGCGACATGTCCTGAGATACTATTATATGCTTGTAATAATACTGCCATCTCACTGGCTACTAAGGGTGCTGCTAGTGATGTTCCACTATTTGTAACAATGACACCTGCATCGTTATAACCCGTTAATGCGCTACCAGGCGCATCTACATAGTTATAGGCAGTATTAGTCCCCGTTTTATCAGCATAACTAGCAAATAATGTAGCGCCATTTGGCACACCGTTAGCCGTAGCACCTACGGCAACCACATTACTAAGCTGTTGTGCATAGGCAGCAGGATATACAGGTGTATTACCACCATCATTACCTGATGCTATAGATACTAATACATTATGTGATTGTGCATATTGCAATGCGGTAAATATTGCAGGCTGTTGTGCAGCTCCACCTAAGGATAAGTTAATAACATTGGCACCATGGTCAACAGCATAATCGATAGCAGATACGATATTGGCTAGCGTACCGTTATTGTTTGCATCTAATGCTTTCAAAACCATCAACTGAGCACCTGTTGCATTACCTGTAACACCATTACCGATATTGGTGGCGGTAATTAAACTGGCTACCTCGCTACCGTGACTATTGTCGTCTTGAACGTTGGATGTATTGGTAAGGAAATTCCAGTTATAACTAGAAAGGTTGTGGGTAAGGGCTGTGTTATGTAAGTCGATACCCGTATTTATATCTGCAATGACGATACCCTTACCGGTAAAGCCAGCGTTAACTGCATCATTAGTATGGGTAGCACTATTACTCCAACTTACAGTTCCTGTAGGTACTACATCACTCAATGTACTACCCGTTAACATATTGAGAGCTTTGAGGTAGTTGACCTCGCCATAACCTGCAATGTTGCTCCATGTACCTACCGTTGATAACACTGTAGGAGGAGGGATAACAGCAGCTACATTCATTACGATATGGTCTAGGGCTCCAGTCGCCTTATAGTAATCTGTCTCTGTTAGCTGACCAGTAGCATTAGTATGGACTAAGGTAGATAGCAGGTTTGATGCTGAATAGGTATAAGCGACATTGTCTACCTTGGTTGGTGTTACTTTGACGACATTAGAGATTAATCCCTTTGAATTATAAGTGAAGGTATCCGTTTCACTTACTGCGCCGGTAGTTGAATAGAAAGACGTACTAAGCTTTATACCTGTGGTGCTGTAGATATCTGAGGAAATTAGATGCCCGTTAGAAAATAGTTGATCAGTATATGAACCATTAGCGACTGGGAAATACTTAATAGCTAAGGTAGCGGATAAGGTTACATCCTGTTCTACAAGCACTCCAGCAGGATTATAGAAATTTATGACAGCTTGACCTGCTGCTGAAGTACCTATGGTTTCACTACCCGTAGCGATAGTCAGCGTTTTAGTGATTTTATTGATTGTATACATAAGTAGTCGATCAAAAGTCTTTTAACAAATAAAATGGTGGCCAATTAGCCATTTAAAGTGCTCCCTGTATGTTTTATGTAAAAAGTCCGTCAGACGTAGAATTTGAAACGTTGACGAGT
>CAIOPD010000086.1 GCA_903860085.1 uncultured Pseudomonadota bacterium | reverse complement strand
TTGTGGAGAGATTGTGCAACAAGACAACTCTGTGAAGCAAGAACTCACTGAGGAGACTTCGCATGAACACGCGTAGCTCGGTAGGAATCCTCGGCATTCATGCCGGGGAGGATGTCAATTTTGCCAAGCGTCACGCAAGGTGACCGTGCGGTTAAACACAGGTTGCCCAGACTGACTGTCGCGACTATCGGCCACAAAGTATCCATGACGCTCAAACTGAAATTTATCTTCAGGCTTAGCATCTTTCAAGCTAGGTTCTAATTGGACGCTAATCACTTTCACTGATTCAGGGTTGATATCATTCAAGTAATCGGTATCACCCGCGCCCGGATGCGCTACTTTAAATAAGCGATCATACAAACGTACTTCAGCAGCACAAGCATGATCTACAGAAACCCAATGAATATTGCCTTTGACTTTCACGCTATCAGAACCTGGCGTTCCAGATTTCGTGTCCGGTAGGTATTCACAATGCACCACGGTTACATTACCCTCAGCATCCTTTTCACAGCCAGTACATTTAACCACATACCCATAACGCAAACGCACCATGCCTTCTGGTGTTAAACGGAAATAGCCTTTACTTGGTACTTCCATAAAGTCTTCACGCTCTATCCATAGCGTTTTAGTTAGGGGAACCACACGTTTACCCAACTCTGGCTTTAATGGATGATTCGGCGCAAAGCAATCTTCAGTTTGATTGTCGGGGTAGTTATCAATCACTAGTTTGATTGGATCAAGGACGGCAATACGACGCTCAGAGGCTTCATTTAGCACTTCACGCATACAATCTTCAAGAATAGTGTATTCAATCCAAGAGTCGGCTTTAGAAACACCGATACGATCCGTAAATAATTTGAAGCCTGCAGCTACGTAACCGCGACGACGCGTGCCAGCGATAGTAGGTAATCGCGGGTCATCCCAACCGTTCACGTGTTTATTTTCCACAAGCTCAATGAGCTTACGTTTCGACAGCATCACATAGGTTAAATTTAGACGCGCAAATTCATATTGCTTAGGAAGCGGATCTGCTAATAAACCAGCTTCAGCTAAACGCCCCAAAATCCAATCGTAAAACGGGCGTTGATCTTCAAACTCTAGCGTACAAATTGAATGGGTAATTTGTTCCAAAGCATCTTCAATGGGATGCGCAAAGGTGTACATAGGATAAATACACCAAGTGTCGCCAGTATTGTGATGGTGCGCGCGTTTAATACGGTATACAGCAGGATCACGCAGATTGATATTAGCTGAAGCCATATCAATTTTAGCGCGCAGCACAAGGCTGCCGTCTGCATGTTGACCGGCACGCATTTCTCTGAATAAACTCAAATTCTCAGCTACAGTGCGATTGCGCCACGGTGAGTTTTTGCCAGCTTCAGTCAGCGTGCCGCGTGAAACACGCATCTCTTCAGCTGTTTGACTGTCAACATAAGCATGGCCGTGTTCAATTAACGATTCAGCTGCACGGTACATAAAGTCGAAGTAATTGCTAGCAAAAAACATATTAGAGCCAGCAGGCGTCTGCCAGTCAAAGCCTAACCACTTCACGGTATCGCTAATGCTATCAACGTATTCTTGGCTCTCTTTTTCCGGATTGGTATCATCAAAACGCAGATGACATACACCACCATAATCACGCGCTAAACCAAAATTCAAGAAGATGCTTTTGGCATGTCCGATATGCAAGTAGCCATTAGGCTCAGGGGGGAAACGTGTGCGAATTTTAGCTGGATCAGGCTGACCAGCTGCATGATGTGCTGCATCGCCAGGGCTTCCCGCCCATTGGCGACTTTTGTATACGCCCTGCTCTAAATCTTTCTCCACAATAGCGCGGATAAAATTAGAACCAAGAGGGATTGGTGTTTTTTCTGCTGACATAGGTGTACTTCAATGAGTGAGTATTCAATATGAATGCTATTTTACACGGTTGCGCTAAAAAGAACTCGCCTGAACTGTGCAGAATACCTATGATTTGAATCCTACTCCCTGTGCTAAAATTCCTATTGATATGAACGCGCTGACTTTCCCCATTTTAAGACTGCTAACTGATGGAAAATTTCATTCCGGCGAAGCCATTGCAGCACAGTTGAAAACAAGTCGTGCCACAGTCTGGAACGCACTCCAAGATGCTGAAGCCCTAGGGATTGAGATTTTTTCAGTACGGGGTCGCGGTTACAAACTTCCCGAAGCGGTCACGCTACTAGACGAACAAGCTATTATCAACGCCATCGGTGAGCAGCGCGCTTGGTTTAATCTGGAAGTGCATGACCATCTAGAGTCTACTAATAGTTATTTAATGAAGAAAATTAGTAGCGGACAAGCACACGCTACTTGCGTGGCCACTAATTTACAAAGTAAAGGGCGTGGGCGTCGCGGGCGTAGCTGGCAGGCGGGGCTAGGAGCAAGCCTCACTTTTTCTCTTTTATGGCGCTTTCAATGCGGTGCATCAGCACTATCAGGTTTAAGTTTAGCTGTGGGAGTAGCGCTAATTCGCGCACTGCATAGCTTAGGCGTAATCCAAGCCCAGCTTAAATGGCCTAATGACATACTCATCGGTCGCGAGAAGCTAGCTGGCATATTAATTGAGTTACAAGGCGATATGGAAGGCCCAAGTGCCGCCGTGATTGGTATAGGCATTAACTTGAATTTACCTAAAGCAATCAAACAATATATAGACCAACCAGCAACTGACTTAGCCAGCGTCACTACGCAAGCGATTAATCCTAATGAATTACTAGGTGTACTGCTAAAACACTTAGCTGAAGTACTCAGCGAATTTGAACAACAAGGGTTTGCTCATGTGCGTGATGAATGGATTCAACACCACGCTTATCATCAACAAACGGTAAAAATGCTACATCCAGATGGCCGCGAAACCCATGGCACGGTGATTGATGTGGCTGAAGATGGCATTCTCTTAGTGAGCACTGCCCTCGGTGAACAGAGATTTTCTTCTGGGGAAATCAGTTTGCGTGGTGCCCAATGATTTTTACCAATAATACGTCTAAGCTCTTAGCCATAGACGTGGGTAATACCCGAGTTAAATGGGGCTTATTTGATCAGTCTGGGAAGATGCTTGAATCTGGCACGAGCGTGAATGCTGATCTCCAAAGCATGAAGCTCCCCAGTGCAGCTCGGGTAATAATTTCCAATGTGGCTGGCAATGTTATTGCAACGCAACTCAACGCTTTAATAGCCAATACGTCCAATATCATCTGGATAAGTGCACAAACTGCTGCTTGCGGCTTACGTAATCAATATCAAACACCTACCTCGCTGGGAACTGACCGCTGGGCGGCATTGATTGCAGCATGGCAAATAAAAAAATCGCCCTGCATAGTAGTTAATGCTGGCACGGCGGTGACTATTGATGCGTTAACCGTTGATACATCAAATAGCCAAGGTGTATTTTTAGGCGGGTTAATTCTGCCAGGCCTTGATTTAATGCAAACTAGCTTGGGTGCAGCCACCGCGCAATTGCCAACGATCAATCAAGATAATGATTCTGCCGAGCCCATAAAGTTCTTCGCAACCAATACTGCGGAGGCAATACAAGCTGGGGCGCTTAACGCTGTGCTCGGTGCGATTGAGCGAATGACAACAGAATTACAGAGACATTGCGAAGGAACGCCTGCAATCATCATTAGCGGTGGCAATGCCCAACTGATTTCAAAACAACTACAACAAGCATCGAACCTGCCAGTCAGTCTGATTGAAAATTTAGTATTGCAGGGCTTGTATCAACTTGATCATTTTATGCAAAGTGAGTTGTGATGAGGGTACTAGTTTGGCTGTTACTGCTAATTAATATTGCGCTAGTTTTAGCGTTTAATGCAGACTTAGTGCTGCCAAATAACTTAGCGCAGCCACGACGAGAAATTGATCCACAAAAGATTCAACTATTATCAGTGCAGCAGTTAGCCGAACTAGCCAAAAAAAATAGTGCTGAAAATACACAACCCGACTCGCTTATAACACCCACTGTGCAAGCTTCGTGTTATGAATGGGGGGAATTCACAGCGCTGAATATTACGAACGTGCAAGCTATATTGGATAAATTACAAATTCCAACCACTATACAATCAACACCTCAGGTTAAGCGATTCTGGATTTACCAGCCACCATTCATATCAACACTTACGGCTGAGAGTAAACTAGCTGAATTAAAAGCCAAAGGTGTAAAAACAGCCGTTGTGGTGCAAGAAGCTAAATGGAAAAATGCCATATCATTTGGCTTATTTGAAGATGAGAAATTATCCCTTCAATTACTAGCTGATCTTCAAGCTAAAGGGGTAAAGAATGTGCAAAAAACATTACGCACTGAAGAAAAGGATACTGCCAATCTATTGCTGAATAAGCCTAGCGATGCCCAAATGAGTGCGGTTAAACAATTACAAGCCCAATTCCCAGAAGCCCACTTAAATCAAGTGGCATGTCACGACTAAACAGGAAATAATTTACCTGGATTAAGTATATTCTTAGGGTCAAACGTAAGCTTAAGCGCCTTCATTAAGTTCATCGTGGTCTCGTCAATCTCACGCGCAATAAACGGTCGCTTAGCCATACCCACGCCATGCTCGCCTGAAAGCGTTCCTTGTAAAGACAACACGAGACTAAAGACTTCATCTAAGCACTGATAAGCGCGGATCATCTCATCTGCATTATCTGGATTAACAAGAAGGTTGACATGTATGTTGCCATTTCCCGCATGCCCGAAATTCACATTTGCAATTTGATACTGCGCGGCCAACTTTTCCAAGCCAGTCAACAATTCAGGTAAATGTGAAACCGGCACTGCAATATCTTCATTAATTTTTTTCGGCGCGATATCTTTAAGTAAAGGTGACAATGCCTTGCGAGCTGCCCATAGCGCTTTCGTATCCACAGCGACCTTTGCCTCGATCAAACCCTCTACCTGGCATGCTTGCAAAATGGCAGTGGTGGCTTCAATAATTTCTTGCTGCGCACCATCCACTTCAATCATGAGATAAGCACGCGCATTTTCTGGCAATAGGTTTTTATGTCGTCCACGAATCAAATTAAGTGCGCCATTATCCAAAAATTCTAATGCGCTGGGGGTATAGGGCTGCGCCATGATGGCAGCAATGGCATGCGCACAACTTTTAGTATCTGCAAACTCAGCCGTAAGCCCGCCAGTATATTTTGGCAATGGCGTTAATTTAAGCGTAGCTTCACAGATAACTGCAAGCGTGCCTTCCGAGCCGACCAGTAAACGTGTTAGATCGTAACCAACGACGCCCTTGCTGGTGTAGCAGCCAGTACGAATAATATCGCCATTACCGGTGACGGCTTTTAACCCCAACACATGGTCGCGAGCAACACCGTATTTCACTGCATGCGGACCGGCAGCACAAGTAGCTAGATTGCCGCCTATGCTGCAATAAGCGGCACTTGATGGGTCTGGGGGCCAAAAGAAACCTACCCCTTTAATCGCATCTTGTAGTTCTTGATTTAGCACACCTGGCTCTACAATCGCCATGCGATTATCAGGATCTATGCTCAGAATATTATTCATGCGTTCTAATGAAAGCGCCACGCCGCCCTGTTCAGGTACGCTTCCGCCAGCGGTCCCAGTCCCACGACCGCGGGGCACTACTGGCACTTGGTAGCGATTACATAACTTAATTGCAGATTGAACTTCAAGAATAGTCAGCGGGAAAATTACGGCTATCGGCGCATGATAATTACGAGAATTATCATAGGCATAAGCATAACAGTCGACGGGGTCGGTGTATAAACGATCAGTCGGAAATTCTCGACTAAGCGCTAGGATTAGATCTGCTGACATACGGATTAACGCTTCTTGATATACAAGTCGGTAATCGTACCCTCTTTCATTTCAGCAGCAAAGCATACAGTCTCAGATAAAGTTGGATGCGGATGGATAGTTAGGCCTAAGTCATGGGCATCTGCGCCCATTTCTATAGCCAATACCGTTTCCGCCAGTAACTCGCCGGCATTCACACCCACAATACCTGCTCCGATTAATCGATGCGTGGTTTTATCAAAGATTAACTTGGTAGAACCCTCAGTACGACCAACCGACAGCGCACGTCCACTGGCAGCCCATGGGAATGAGGCTTTTTCATATTCAATACCTTTGGCTTTAGCTTCAATTTCAGTCACGCCAGCCCATGCAATTTCGGGGTCTGTATAGGCCACAGATGGAATAGTAAGTGCTTGGAATTCAACTTTATGGCCTGCAATGACTTCTGCTGCAACTTTGCCTTCATGCGTCGCTTTATGTGCCAGCATAGGCTG
>CAIOPD010000085.1 GCA_903860085.1 uncultured Pseudomonadota bacterium | reverse complement strand
ACAACTTCATCAACTAAAACCGTTTGCATTGTACCGATTTTTGCTTGTAGCTTTGCCGCACTAATACGTTCCTGCACCTCCATAAACCTAGCCAAACGTTCTTGCTTTAACGATTCAGGTACATGATCTGGCAACTCATTAGCTTTAGCACCATCAACAGCTGAATAGGCAAAACATCCCACCCGGTCCAATTGCGCTTCCTCTAAAAAGTCGAGCAGCATTTTAAAGTCATCTTCAGTTTCCCCAGGGAACCCTGCAATAAAAGTACTACGGACGGTAATGTCGGGGCATATTTCGCGCCAAGCTTTAATTCGCGCTAGATTGTTTTCGGCATGTGCTGGACGCTTCATGGCTTTCAATATGCGCGGACTGGCGTGCTGAAAAGGTACATCTAAGTACGGCAAAATCAAACCTTCAGCCATTAATGGAATCACTTCATCGACATGCGGATAAGGATATACGTAGTGCAAGCGCACCCAGACACCGAGCTCGCTCAGGCTCTCACATAGCTCAGTCATCCGCGTTTTAACCGGACGGCCATTCCAGAACCCTGGTCGATATTTAACATCCACACCATAGGCAGAAGTATCTTGCGAAATCACTAAAATTTCAGAAACCCCCGCATTGACTAAGTTTTCAGCTTCATTCAAAACTTCACCAATTGGACGACTGACTAAATCACCGCGCATACTTGGAATAATACAAAAGCTACAACGATGATTACAACCTTCTGAAATCTTCAAATAGGCATAGTGGTTAGGTGTTAGGCGTATACCTTGTGGAGGAACCAGATCAATAAACGGTTCATGAAGTTTAGGGAGATTGGCATGCACCGCAGTCATCACTTCTTCCAATGCATGTGGACCAGTAACGGCTAGGACGCTAGGATGTGCAGCTTCTACTACGCCTTTTTTTGCCCCCAAACAGCCAGTAACTATAACCTTACCGTTTTTCTTAATAGCTTCTCCGATGGCGTCTAACGACTCTTCCACCGCGCTATCAATAAAACCACACGTATTAACCACAACCAAATCTGCATCTTCGTAGCTACCTGAAATTTCATAGCCTTCAGCACGTAATTGGGTGAGAATACGCTCTGCGTCAGAACCTGCCTTTGGACAACCTAAAGAAACAAAACCGACTTTAGGTACGGCTGTTTTAGTTGATTTGTTGATCATAGAACCCTAAGAAACTTTAAAAATTAAATATGTATATTATTGCGATTGCTTGGATGTATGTAGTGACCTTAATGGCTGCCACCGAAAAGTCGATAGTAGCTGGCTTACTCACCTTCCTTTTTTACGGCCTACTACCCTGTGCACTTTTCATGTGGCTGCTTGGTGTCAAACACCGTAAATTTAAACAAGCCAAGCGAGACCTAGTCGAAGACGCTATGCGCGATCCAGATAGTCACGACACCAAGGCTGATCAGTAAAACCTGCTGCAAAGTTGCTTTTAATTCGGTGCGCTTATGTAAACCAGGAATTAAATCGGCGACGGCCACATACAGCAAACTAGAGGCCGCTAAACCCAAAATTACCGGAATCCAGCTTTGTACATACTGCAGGGCGAAATAAGCAATTAAGCCTCCCACTAGTGTGGCAAGACTTGAGACTAAATTGAAAATCAAAGCCTGCTTTTTGCTATAGCCTGAATGTAATAAAATTAAGAAATCGCCAACTTCTTGCGGAATTTCGTGGGCTATAATCGCTAAAGCCGTCACTACTCCCAATTTAATATCCGCGGTAAAGGCTGCGGCAATTAAAATGCCGTCAATAAAATTATGAAAAGTATCGCCTATCATAATCATCAAGCCGCTACGACCACTGTCATGTGAATGGCTATGGTGATGGTCTAGCAACGCTGAAGATGGCGCCGTGGCAACTAACTTGTATTTATATGTAGCGTCAGTCTTCACTGTGGGCGTTGGACAATCTGCCTCGCTGTGTATTGCATGCACTTCGCAGTGATCACCATGGCAATGGCGCCATATAACCAGCTTTTCTAAGACAAAAAATAATAACAACCCTATTAACAACGTAGCAGATACAATTTCTACGTTTTGCGTGAGACTAAATGCATGCGGTAAAATCTCTAGAAAAACCGCACCCAGCATAGCGCCTATGGCATAGCTCACCAACATGGGCACCCACGCTGTGCGCACACTGAGCGCAACAATAGCCGCCAATGAAACGCTTAACACGCCACCGAGCAGACTCGCCAAAATAATCCAAGTTAAAGTGGAAAGTGATGTCGCATTTGCAGTAAAGCTCAACATGAATGTCTTAAATATTGCATTTAAGGGGGTTACACTAAAAATTCGAAGTTTGCATTATAAACGAGCTGGAAGGCTGATGCGCTTTATACTAGATTTAATCCTGACCAACCATTCACTTTATTTGAGCTGTAGGCTACCAAAAATGACTCAAGTTTCAACAAACAATAAATCTATAGTACGCATGCCAGCCCTATTTATCGGTCACGGCAATCCAATGCTAGCGATTACCAGCAACCCTTACCGCGAAGCATGGCAAGCTCTAGGTGCTAGCTTGCCTCAACCCAAAGCTATTTTATGTATCTCCGCGCATTGGCAAACCGTGGGTACGCAAGTATGTGTATCCAAACATCCAAATACGCTACATGACTTTGGCGGCTTTCCCTCTGAATTATTTGAACAGCAATATGCTGCGCCTGGCACACCTGAATTCGCACAGCTAACACAAAGTTTATTTCCTGCAGGCAAGATAAGTGCGAATGCCGACTGGGGCTTAGATCATGGTGCTTGGTGTATTTTACAATCACTATTCCCAAAGGCTGATGTACCAGTATTCCAGCTAAGCTTGGATCTAAATTTAGACTTTAGCGCCCATTTCAAACTAGCTAGGCAATTAGCACAACTACGTAATCGCGATGTAATGGTAATAGGTAGTGGCAATATTGTGCATAATTTAGCGCAACTCAATATGCAAGGAAAAACTGCTGATTGGGCACGAGATTTTGATCAATACGTTAAATCAGCTTTAGAAAATAGTGATGATGAGGCGCTAATGCATATTGAACGCGCTGGCCCCTGCGCAAGGATAGCCGCGCCCTCTGATGAGCACTATCTTCCTTTACTTTACATTACTGCTATACGTCATAGCGAGGATCAGTTACATTTTATGACCGAGTCGTTTGACTTAGGCACCCTTAGTATGCGAAGTGTGCTTTATAGTTAAACACAGTCATACTGAAACACTATAGATACTAAAATCTAGGATGTTAGTTAAAATATGCAAACGCCCCACAGCAGTCACTCGTCAAAAAAACCAAAAGGGCACTCGATGAACTGCACCCCAAAAGTTGGACACTTTATCCAACTTATTAAGGTGCAGTTTTCATGTCTAAATACACAAAAGAATTTAAGCTACAAGTCGCTCAAGATCATGAGTT
>CAIOPD010000084.1 GCA_903860085.1 uncultured Pseudomonadota bacterium | reverse complement strand
GTTTGAACAACAACAAATCGGACATTGAAAAATGTCTACGATATTGGGGGAAGTCCATAATCCGCTTAGCATGGCGGTAAGGAAATAGTAGCAAGTGATGTATTTTTTTAGGTTTACATCATCATTCAAGTTCTTTTTAGCTTCTTCGGCGTATCGGTGTATTGCTGCTTCTATAAGTCCGATCTCGTTAGGCAGAAAAGATGATCGTCTTAATGCTTCATCATTAGTATCAATACGTGGAAGTTTTTTGAAATCAAAGCTATCTATGTAGGTTTCGTTATACCTAAATAAATACTTCATCATCGCATTGATGGTGCTTTGTTCATTTTTAATCGTTGATTGGCTTACTGGAATTTGTCTGTTTGATTTGACTCTTTTGTAGAAGTAGTCTTCGCAGTCGGTGCGGGCAAGCTCTTTGAGCTTTGAATCTTTTTTTATGAAATTAAGCCAATGATCTAAATGGGTTTTGATTGTTGATAGCCTGCCCGCAACAATTATGCCCGTCTCTAAATCTTTTTCTCTGTGCTTAACATACAGTCCAACACCGTCTTTAGTGGTAAGTGAAAAGTATGTTTTTCCTGCTTTGATATTGCCGTAGATTTCTAAATAAGCGTCTTTGCCTTTTTCAATGGCAGTATTCCTATTTCTTGTTCTTAGACTTTTTCTGACGTATTTATTTTCTTTTAAAAGCCACATGCGAAATTGCCAATATCCGCCGCGCTTGTAAACAATCGCTTCATCAAATATTGGAATTTCTTCCTCAGCAAAATTAGCTTTTTTTAGTGGCATTTACGCCTTCTGTAACTTACGGTCCACAACAGCCACGCAAATGCGTAGGTTTCTGTGTAACAGTAATTTAAAAATGCAATAAAATCAACAACTAAATTTTAGTGTGAAACTTTTGTGTAACAAATTTATTCAATTAAATCAATCACTTAAGTTAACAAAACTACTCCCACTCAATGGTAGCGGGTGGTTTTCCAGAAATATCATATACCACCCGATTTATGCCACGCACTTCATTGATAATTCTATTTGATACCTTGCCCAGTAAATCATAAGGCAGTTCTGCCCAGTGCGCAGTCATGAAGTCGCTGGTGACCACAGCGCGCAAGGCGACCACGTAATCGTAGGTGCGTCCATCGCCCATTACTCCTACAGACTTAACGGGTAAGAAGACGGTAAATGCCTGTGAAGTTTTGGCATACCAACCGCTTTTATGCAGCTCTTCAATAAAGATTGCATCAGCACGGCGAAGTAAATCGGCGAATTCTTTTTTCACTTCACCCAAGATGCGTACACCCAAGCCTGGACCTGGGAACGGATGTCGGTAGACCATATCATGTGGCAAGCCAAGCGCTACACCGAGCTCACGTACTTCGTCTTTAAATAGTTCGCGCAGTGGTTCTAGTAGCTTGAGTTTCATTGTTTCTGGAAGGCCACCTACATTGTGATGGCTTTTAATATTGTGCGCGTTTTTGGTTTTAGCGCCCGCCGATTCAATCACATCTGGGTAAATTGTACCTTGGGCTAACCACTTAGCTTGTGGCAACTTAGCAGATTCTTGCTGAAATACTTCAACGAATTCGCGTCCAATAATTTTACGTTTAGCTTCTGGATCAGTGACCCCCACTAGGTCACCCAAAAACTTGGCGCTAGCATCCACATGAATGACTTTAACGCCTAGATTCTTAGCGAAAGTTTCCATTACTTGCTCAGCTTCATTTAAGCGTAATAAACCATTATCTACAAATACGCAGGTCAGTTGATCGCCAATGGCTTGATGAATCAGTGCTGCAGCTACAGACGAATCCACGCCACCTGATAAACCTAAAATTACTTGATCGGTGCCGACTACAGAACGAATGTGATTGACTGCAGTTTCTACGTAGTTCGGCATATTCCAACTGAGGTCGCAATTACAAATATCGTGCACAAAGCGGCTTAAAATAGCCTTTCCTTGAATTGTGTGCGTGACTTCTGGGTGAAATTGCACGGCATAAAATTGGCGTGTTTCATCAGCCATAGCGGCAATTGGGGTTGATTCGTTGCTGGCAATCACTTTAAAACCGGCAGGTAATTCAGTAACCTTGTCGCCGTGGCTCATCCACACATCCATCAAACCGTGACCTTGCTCATTCACCGTATCTTGAATATCTTTAAAAAGGGCAGAGTGTCCGTGGGCGCGAATTTCAGCATAACCAAACTCATGAATCGCTGAACTTTCTACCTTGCCGCCTAATTGTGACGCCATGGTTTGCATGCCGTAACAAATGCCAAGTACTGGTACGCCAAGAGTAAACACTGCATCTGGTGCGCGTGGCGTTTCGTCTTCATACACGGAATTAGGGCCACCGGATAAGATAATCCCCGCTGGGTTAAATTCACGGATAAAAGCATCGCTCACTTCCCACGTATGGAGTTCGCAATACACATTAGCTTCGCGAACACGTCGCGCAATCAACTGCGTATATTGTGAGCCGAAGTCGAGTATTAAAATCTTTGATTGGGTAGTCATTAGCCGTTATTCGTTAGTTATTGTTGAGAGACTTAAGGTGTACCTCTAATCAATCCTATAATTAGGAGCCTCTTTAGTAATCTGCACATCATGCACATGTGACTCACGCATGCCTGCTGAGGTGATTTGCACAAACTCAGCTTTTTCACGCATCTCGGTAATATTTTTAGCGCCTACATAGCCCATAGAAGCGCGCAAGCCACCCATCAGTTGGTGAATTACAGCCAACACACTTCCTTTATAAGGTACGCGGCCTTCGATACCTTCTGGTACTAATTTATCAGGGTTGCCGTTATTCTCTTGGAAGTAGCGGTCGCTAGAGCCTTTTTCCATCGCACCGATTGAACCCATGCCGCGATAAGATTTATATGAACGGCCTTGGAATAATTCAACCTCACCTGGCGCTTCTTCAGTCCCAGCAAACATACCACCCAACATAACGCTATGCGCGCCAGCTGCAATGGCTTTAGAAATGTCACCTGAAAAACGAATCCCACCATCGGCAATAAACGGAACGCCGCTGCCTGCCAAGGCTTTTTCAACATTAGAAATAGCGCTAATTTGCGGTACCCCTACACCAGCGACGATACGTGTGGTACAAATTGAACCTGGGCCAATCCCAATCTTTACACCATCAGCACCAGCATCGACTAAAGCTAGTGCGGCAGAAGCGGTTGCAATATTGCCGCCAATAACTTCAATGTGCGGGTAGTTCTTTTTCACCCACGTGACGCGATCAAGTACCCCTTGTGAGTGGCCATGCGCGGTATCAACCACAATGACGTCGACGCCAGCTTCGGCTAAAGCCGCTACGCGCTCTTCAGTACCTTCGCCCACACCCACTGCAGCACCCACGCGTAAGCGACCTTCACTGTCTTTGCAGGCGTAAGGGTGATCGGTAGATTTTTGTATATCTTTAACTGTAATCAAGCCTTTAAGTGTGTCGTAGGCGTCAATCACTAAAACGCGCTCAAGGCGATGTTGGTGCAATAAGCGAATCACATCTTCTTTAGCCGCACCTTCACGGACAGTCACCAATTTATCTCTTGGTGTCATGATGTTTTTAATCGGTTGATCTAAATTGGTTTCAAAGCGTAAGTCACGGTTGGTGACGATACCGATGATTTTGCCATTATCGACAACTGGCAAACCTGAAATTTTGTGTAATTGTGTTAGCGCAATGACGTCACGTACCGTCATGTGGCTTTGAATTGTGATCGGATCATTCACTACGCCAGACTCAAAGCGTTTAACGCGAGCCACATGCGCAGCTTGTTTCATCGCCGTCATATTCTTATGAATAAAGCCTAAGCCACCTTCTTGTGCCAATGCAATAGCCAAGGGCGCTTCTGTTACCGTATCCATCGCGGCAGAAAGAAGAGGGATGTTCAGTTGTATGTTACGAGTGAGTTGTGTAGCGAGGGAAACCTCGCGTGGCAGCACATTAGAATAGGCTGGCACTAATAAAACGTCGTCGAAGGTGAGAGCTTGTTGCAATAAACGCATGCGAAAATCCTTGTACCCAAAACGAGATTATACAGATTTACGGCCAAAGGCGCGAGCGCAAATGTTAGATAACAGACACAAACCCTTGAATACTTATCAAGATTAGAATCACGTAATCAGTAAGATGCATGTTTTATTAATTATATCCTCATCTAAAATTTAATCTGAAGTTGCGGTTTCACCACCGCCTTTTTTCATTACTTTTCCCTCCGCGGCACGCTGTTTGCGAACCTCTTTCGGATCGGCTATCAACGGTCGGTAAATTTCTACTCGGTCTAAATGTCGTAACCCCGCATCCAATTTTGATAACTTACCAAAGATGCCAATCTTGTTTACACTCAAATCAATTTCTGGAAATTTAATTAATATGCCTGAAGCCTGTATCGCCTGCTCGGCAGTCATGCCAGAATAGAATCTTACTGGCACAATAAGTTGCTTGTGGGGCAGTGCGTAAGCTATTTCAACCAATAACTCTTGTTCATTATCTTGCATATAACGGGTATCTTCTTTATCCACTATTATTCCTTAATGGTCTTGTAAATAACATCAGCACGCACCACAAAGCCATCTACAAATGTATTGGCGATATGGCTAAACACTGGCGCGATAATCTTTTCTAAAAAACTATTGGTAAATTCATAGTTCAGCTCAAATTCAATTTTACATGCCTGATCGCTTAACGCAATAAAACGCCAGACACCTTCTAGATGCTTAAATGGGCCATCTTTAAGTTTTATTTCCATTAGATTGGGGTAAGTTTTTAGGTTTTCGGTGGTGAATTTTTGCTGCAAGCCATGGTAAGCAATGTGCAGGGTCGCAATGGTGGAAGTTGTATCTTGTTTAGTTAAATCCACACCACCGCACCAAGGCAAAAATTCAGGGTATTTTTGTACGTCGTCCACCAACGTAAACATCTGACTTGCTGAGTGTTGTATATAAACAGTTTTATGTACTTGCGCCATATTGCCCTTTAATTCTTTGTTGAACGTTAGCCGTTAATTTTGGCTTAAGCGCTGACTTGAAATCGTAGTCTTCAATAAGTAGAGTAAAATGCAATTTTAAGCCATTCGCCAAGAAATATTCAGCTTTATGAGCATCGCACAAAATAAAAAAGCCTTTTTTGATTACTTTATTGAAGATAAGTATGAGGCGGGTATTGTTCTTGAGGGCTGGGAAGTAAAAGCCATTCGTGATAATCGCATCAACATTAAAGAAGCGTACGTCATTATTCAGCGAGGCGAAATCTATCTTATCGGCTGTCATGTTACGCCACTAGGTGCAGCCTCTACTCATGTGCGCCCTGATGCTATTAGAACGCGTAAATTGTTGTTGCATAACGAAGAAATCATTAAGCTTATTGCCAAAGTTGAGCGTGCTGGTTATACATTGGTCCCACTGGATATGCATTTTTCAAAAGGTCGCGTTAAAGTGCAAATTGGTTTAGCTAAAGGTAAAAAGCAGCACGATAAACGTGATACTGAAAAAGAACGTGACTGGGAGCGCGAAAAAGGACGCATCATGCGTGCGCACAATAAATAGATTAGACGAGGTTTTAGAATAAAAGCGTATAATCGTTTGTGTTGTGGAACTAAATCTTAGGTACATGACTCGTAATAAAACTGATTTAAACCAAGTTTAGGGGCTGACCAGGTTTCGACGTGGGTTACAAAGCAGTGCAGGGCATACCGAGGCTCAGATTACCTCGTAAATACAGCTGAAAAAAGTATAGTCGCAAACGACGAAACTTACTCTCTAGCAGCTTAGTTCTGCTGGACGCTACACCAGCTCTCCCGTGGGTTGGATTGGGGTAACCCATACGTAGTGTCATATACACGGGATACGTGTTGTGTTGGGTTACTTAGCACTCCATTAACCTTAAGGTAACTCGTCTGCACACTGCTTGTCTGTTGGTGTGGTGCAGATCAAATTAAACAACAAGGCTAAGTATGTAGAACTGTCTGTGGAGGATTTGCGGACGGGGGTTCGATTCCCCCCAGCTCCACCATTTTAGTGTTTCAAAAAGCATCAAAAAGTACTTGAAAGCCACATTCATAAACGTTTGTGGCTTTTTTGTTGCCTGTTACCATTACATAACATATCTTTAATCGCATGGTTTTTAGGTGCATTTTGAGGTTACGCGGCTAAAGAAATCTTTTATCGTGTTTGTGGCTTTATTTCAAATGCGGCAGTTGTCGCTATGGTAAATCATGCGAATTATGATGGCACAAATTATCCTAATGATATGAAGGCGCTAGATATTCCACTTGCTG
>CAIOPD010000083.1 GCA_903860085.1 uncultured Pseudomonadota bacterium | reverse complement strand
GTATTCATCTACCACGATGGCAATATGGTTGCGGTTGCTACGAAATTCTTTAAGTAAGACATTCAGGCGCTTGGCTTCAGGAATAAAGATAGCAGGGCGCAACATATCACGCACTTCAAAGTCTTCACCAGCGTAGTAACGAAGCAAGTCTTTCGCTAGCAAGATGCCGATAACGTCGTTTTTATTGTCTTCAATGACCGGAAAGCGCGAGTGAGCGGTTTCTATCACATGGGGGATGAAAGTTTCTGGCGCGTGGGTGATGTCAATGACATCCATTTGTGAGCGCGGAATCATGATGTCGCGCACTTGCATTTCACTTACTTGGAGCACGCCTTCAATCATGGCGAGCGAGTCTGAATCCATTAAGCTATTTTCATAAGCGCCGTGTAACAGCTCGACCAGTTGTTCACGATCTTCAGGTTCGCGCAGTAAAAAATGACTTAAACGTTCTAATAAACTAGGTTTTTCCGACTCGGTAGCCATTAGTTGGCGCCCTCTGTAATGAGATAGGGGTCAGCATACCCTAATTTACTCATAATTGCTGTTTCTAAGCTTTCCATTAGTTCGGCTTGCGCTTCGATTTCGTGATCATAGCCATGTAAATGTAAAATGCCATGCACGGTCAAATGCGCATAGTGTGCTGTCAATGATTTGCCTTGAGCTATGGCCTCAGCCGCGACAACTGGCGCACAAATAACAATGTCACCCATTAAGTGCGGCTCATCACTTAGCGGAAAAGTAAGGACATTAGTGGCGTAATCTTTTGCTCTATAAGCAAGATTAAGGGCACGGCCTTCTGCTTTATCCACAATACGAAATGTGACTTCAGTATCTACGCGAAGGCTAGCGTTAGCCCATTGCCTAAATTCTTTAGCGCTAGGGATTGACGATTGCTCACTAGCGAGTTGTAGGGTGAGGTTGAGTTTAGGCATAGAGGTTGGTTACGCGACCGGAAGTCGTCTTGGTCGCGTAGCTTGTAATTATTTCGATTGGGTCGGGCAGTCGGTGTAAGGGAAGCGAACATGGCCATAGCGCACCACCAAAATCGCCATCGCAATTAAAAAGATAGAGCCTGAAAGCGCAAACATACGGAAAGCGTCAATATCGGCAATATCTAGCACCAGATAGCGTGCCAAAGCAATGATGCCAATATAAAGCGGATAACGTACGGGCAAATTACCGGAACCAAGGTAGTGGTCAAGCATGGACATCACTTCGAGGTATAAAAATAGCAGTAGCAGATCGCCAACACTAATCGCACGTGCGAGCCAGATGTGGTTAATGGCCTGAAAGATGGCGAAAATAGTGGCGATGGCAATAATGATGAGTACGCCTTGCCCAACCATGCCAAGACTCACTTGGGTAAATCGGCTAAATTTATTTGGGGTCATAACGCTTCCTTAAGTCTGCTAATTGCGAATTTATTATACCTTTTAACTAACAGGTTAAATGGTATAGCTTAGGTGTTTTGGTTTTTCAGTTCGTAATCTTCGTAAGCATTGACAATTTTTTGCACTAAGGGATGGCGCACGACATCGGCCGCCAAGAAGTGCGTCATTGCAATTCCTTTTATATCTTTCAGTACTTTTTGCGCTTCGACCAAGCCGCTTTTTTGGTGTCGTTGCAAGTCAATTTGCGTTACGTCACCAGTGATTACTGCCTTAGTACCAAACCCAATGCGGGTCAAAAACATCTTCATTTGTTCAGGTGTGGTGTTTTGCGCTTCATCTAAAATGATAAAACTTTGGTTCAATGTCCGACCACGCATATAAGCGAGTGGGGCCACTTCAATGGCGCCGCGTTCAAACATTTTATTCACCGTGTCGTAGCCGGCTAAGTCATAAAGGGCATCATAGAGCGGGCGTAGGTAAGGATCTACTTTTTGATTTAGATCTCCTGGCAAAAACCCTAGGCGTTCACCAGCCTCTACAGCAGGGCGCACGAGTACGATGCGTTTAACCCGATCGCGCGCCATGGCGTCTACTGCACTGGCGACAGCTAAGTAAGTTTTACCGGTACCAGCTGGGCCGATGCCAAAAGTGATATCAAAATCTTGAATTTGTTGGAGATAAGCGACTTGGCGAGGTGTGCGACCATGAAACTCACTGCGACGGGTCATCAACACAGGCATCGTAGAGGTGGCTACATCTTCTGGTTTAAGTTTGTCAATTTCGACAAGTCCTAGTTGAATTTCTTCTAGATCGATAGGCTTCTTGGCGCGCGCATAAAAATTTTCCAGTAGCTGTGCCGCCAACCTGCTGTGCTGCAACTCGCCGGTAATTTTGAAATGAGCGCCGCGACGGGCAATAGTCACTTCAAGTGCGGCTTCAATTTGTTTAATATTTTCGTCTAATGCGCCGCATAGATTAGCTAGTCGAATATTGTCTTCAGGACTTAGAGTGATTTCCATAAGGGCTCTATAAAGCGTTAGTAATAATTTCGCCACGTAAACGACGTGGATTGGCTACGTCAGTAATTAGCACATTCACAAATTGATTAATCAGATTGGTCGGGCCTACAAGATCAACTATACGGTTGTTATCCGTTTTGCCAGCCAGTTCACTCTTATCTTTCCATGAGGCGCTTTCAATCAATACGCGCTGCACCGAACCTAACATTGCGCTGCTGATGGCTTTACCTTGGGCTTCATTAATGGCTTGCAGTTTGCTCAGGCGGGCCAATTTAACTTCTTGTGAGGTGTCATCTGCCAGATAAGATGCAGGTGTACCTGGGCGTGGACTATATAAAAAACTAAAGCTGTAATCAAAACCTATGTCTTGCATTAATTTTGCGGTAGCTTCAAATTCGGCTTCGGATTCACCAGGGAAGCCAACGATAAAGTCAGAAGTAAAGGTTAAGTTTGGGTTGGCCGTGCGAAGTTTGCGTATGGTTGATTTGTATTGCAAAGCCGTATAGTTACGCTTCATCGCCATTAGCACGCGGTCGGCACCCGCTTGCACTGGCAGGTGTAACTGAACCGCTAGTTTCGGCGTATTGGCAAAGCAATCAATCAGGCGTTGATTCATTTCGTTCGGGTGGCTAGTGGTAAAGCGTATGCGCTCAATTTGTGGAATTTCGGCAATCAACTCAATCAATAGCGCTAGGTCAGCCTCTACTCCGACATAGTCCACACGGTAGGCATTCACGTTTTGTCCGAGCAAGGTGATTTCTTTAACGCCTTGTGCTGCCAGTTGAGCAGCTTCAGTTAGAATATCTGCAAATGGGCGTGATACTTCTTCACCGCGGGTAAACGGTACCACGCAAAAGCTACAGTATTTACTGCAACCTTCCATAATGCTTAAAAAAGCACTAGCGCCTTCTACGCGCGGTGGTGGCAAATGATCAAACTTTTCAATTTCAGGAAAGCTGATATCCACTTGCGACTGACCACTACTTTGGCTACTCTTAATCATTTGCGGTAAACGGTGTAGGGTTTGCGGGCCGAACACCACGTCAACATAAGGCGCACGCGTAATGATGTTCTCGCCTTCTTGTGAGGCAACGCAACCTCCAACGGCAATCACCAAATTTGGATTGGCTTTTTTTAGCGGGATAAACCGGCCTAAGTGACTAAATACTTTTTCTTCCGCTTTTTCACGCACTGAGCAGGTATTGAGCAAAATCACATCAGCATCTTCAGGGGTTGAGGTTTCTATCATGCCGTCCGATGCGTTCAGCATATCGGCCATGCGGGATGAGTCGTACTCATTCATCTGGCAGCCAAAGGTTTTAATAAAAATCTTTTTCGGTGTAGCCAAATCACCTTTGGGAGTGGTTGTATCAGGGGTCAAATTATTTTCAGTGGGATTCAAGGCATCAACATACAGTGGCTAAAACAGCATTTTAGCGCATTTGCTCATGATGCTTAACGTAAAATTCATGAGAGCCATGTAAAATGACATCAAATCAATAGACTAGAAACAATCAAGGTAAGCCAAGTATGCAAGCACTCCCCATTTTTATTAACATTACCGATCGTACCTGCGTGGTTGTCGGCGGTGGTGATGTCGCTGTGCGCAAAGTGGGTACCTTGTTGAAAGCTAATGCTTCAGTGGCTTTAATTTCACCTGAAATTTGTCATGAGTTGCAAGTCTTGGTTGACGCAAAAAAAATCCATTACAGTGCCATGCGCTATCACTCAGCCGATCAGCTTCAAGGCGCTTGCTTAGTCATTGCCGCAACCGACGATCAGGACGTTAATGTTGCGGTATCTAACGATGCTAAGATTTTAAATATTCCAGTCAATGTGGTGGATTCCCCAAGTTTGTGCACTTTTACGATGGCATCGATTGTTGAGCGCTCGCCAATCGTTATCGCGATCTCAAGTGAAGGTAACGCGCCGGTACTGGCGCGTTATATACGCACCAAAATTGAAACCATGTTGCCTGAGGGTTATGGCCGCATTGCGCATATTGCGGGGGAGTTTAGAGATAAAGTTAAAGCCAAGTTTCCAACAACGCAACAGCGCCGTATATTCTGGGAAGGTATCTTACAAGGGCCGATTGTCGAGCGCATTTTATCTGGGCAGGAAGCTGCGGCCCGTACCGCACTAGAGGATGCTTTATCAGCAACACCCTCACAACAGCACGGTGAAGTTTATCTAGTCGGCGGTGGGCCTGGTGACCCAGATCTATTAACATTTAGAGCTTTACGTTTAATGCAGCAATGCGATGTTTGCGTCTACGATAAGCTGGTCAGCCCAGAAGTGATGGAGTTGGTGCGCCGTGATGCTGAGTTGATTTATGTCGGCAAAGCACGTGATCAACATACCTTGCCACAGGAAGAAATCAATGAGTTGTTAGCTAAGCTCGCTTTAGAAGGCAAGCGCGTGTTGCGTTTAAAAGGCGGCGACCCCTTTATATTTGGGCGTGGCGGTGAGGAGATTGAAACCTTAATGGCGCGCGGCGTGCCGTTTCAAGTGGTGCCGGGGATTACAGCCGCTAATGGGGTTTCAAGCTATGCAGGCATTCCGCTGACCCATCGCGATTACGCTCAGGCTTGCTTATTTATTACTGGGCATCTTAAAAATGGTACTTTAGATTTGGACTGGGTCGCCATGTCGAGGCCACGACAAACCGTGGTGGTGTATATGGGTTTGGTTGGCTTGGCAGAAATATGCCAGCAGTTGATAAAGCATGGCGTCGCCCCTGATATGCCAGTGGCTGTGGTTGAACAAGGCACAACGCAGCGCCAACGTGTGGTCACGGCGACCTTACAGGATTTAGCGGAAAAGGTAGTTTCGGCACAATTAAAAGCACCATGCTTAACGATTATTGGCGAAGTAGTGCGTTTACGCGAACAGCTTAATTGGTTTGAGCCTGCCGCTGGAAAGTAAGACGGTACCCTTAGCTAGGCGTTAGTAATTGGTAAGGTGAGGCGCGCTTCAAGGCCACCTTCAGGCCTGTTGATGAGTTCCAATTTACCGTGATGCAGTTTGGCAATGCGTTCTGCAATGGCTAACCCTAAACCACTTCCACCTGCATTACTCCTCGCAGTGTCCAATCGTTCAAACGGACGTAGCAATTTTTCTAAGTGACTCTCAGGAATACCAGGACCATTATCAAAGACGCTAATCACAATCGCATCATTTAAAATTTGGCTGGCGACACGTACTTGACCATGTCCATAAGCGTAAGCGTTACCCACTAGGTTATCTAATAAGCGTTGCATAGCCAATGGTCGAATGGGGATGGCGTAAGTGGCCGCCATTTGCACGACGAGATCTCGGCCGGCGCGTGACTGTCGATCATGTAGTCCTTGAAGTAGACTGTTAATATCAATCAGTTGTGTAGGTTCGCCTTCTACTCCACGTACAAAATCTAAAAACTGATGAATAATATTGTCCATATCAGCAATATCTTCTATCATGCCATTTTTTAAGCTATCACAACTTTCATCGGGCAGCATTTCTACAGCCAATCGCAATCGTGCGAGAGGGGTGCGAATGTCGTGTGAAACACCAGCAAGAATTAATGTTCTTTCGGCATCTAATTCGGCTAATGCTGTTGCCATCTTATTAAAGGTGCTGCTTACTTCACGAAGCTCTGTGACACTTTCTTCAGGGAGTTTTTCAGGCTGCTCACCGTTACGCAATCTATTGGCAGCATTGACCAGTAAGCTAAGTGGGCGGTTAATCCGTGCCGCGAGCAAGTAACCTCCACCAAGAGAAAGTAAGAGCACTAAAGCACCCCAGCCTAGCCATTGCCATGGAAAATGGACCTCTACATGTACTTTTGGGATAACTACCCAGAAATCATCTTGTCCGATATTAAAGCTAACCCACAACCCTTGTACACCATAGTGGTTGACGGTGATGATGGTTTCCGCACCCAAGCGTTCACGAATTTTATCAGCCACCATATTGATAAATGGATCTGCTGGAAGCGGTTCAATCTCTTCCATAAAATCCGCATAATAGACGTGCACGCCTTCTTTGCCGGTAAGCTCAGAGAGAAGAGCAAGGCGGAGGTTGTCTTGGGAGGCAATGAGTGACGCACGGGTGTAGTTAACCACGGTGACGGCTTGCAGCGCAGCAGCTTCTGCGCGTGGTTCACGTTCAAAATATTCAAAAATCTGCAGTGATGCAAACTGACCAATTGCCAACAAAACGGCAATCAGTAGCATCACCCTAGCGATTAGAGTTTTTGGTAAAAGGCGTAGGCTTAATTTCAAAGGAGTTTATCTGTCAGCTTCGCCGTCAGGAATAAATACATAACCAAAACCCCACATGGTTTGTAGATAGCGCGGATGTGCTGGATCTGGCTCAATCAGTTTACGTAAACGCGAGACTTGTACGTCAATACTGCGGTCAAACACATCAAGCTCACGGCCACGTGCAAGTTGCATAAGTCGATCACGTGATAGTGGTTGGCGTGGGTGATCTACAAATACTTTAAGTAGTGCAAATTCACCGCTGGTAATTGGTATAGAAGTGCTACCACGGCTTAGTGACCTTGTTGACGTGTTAAACACAAATTCGCCAATGGTGGTGTTGTCGCTAACGATGGCAGGCGCGCTTGGTTGCAGACGCTCATGTCGACGGAGCACAGCATTAATCCGCGCTAATAACTCACGTGGGTTAAAAGGTTTTGGTAGGTAGTCGTCGGCACCCATCTCTAAGCCAATAATCCTATCCACATCATCGCCACGCGCTGTGAGCATAACGATCGGAAGTAAGGTGCCTGAGCCACGAATTCTACGGCAAATAGACAATCCATCTTCCCCTGGTAGCATGAGATCTAGCACCATCAAATCTATGGTTTCAGTCGCTAGCGCTTCATCCATTTCCTTAGAGTCAGCGACCACTTTAACGTTAAAACCTTGTTCAGTGAGGTAGCGTTGCAATAACTCGCGTAAACGAACGTCATCATCTACAACCAATATTTTTTTGTTTTGATCTGTCATGATTTAGTTTATGCTCGCGTTTTAAGTTGAATGAACTAAAGGTTTAATGCCTTAAAAGCACTAAATTTTTTTATATTATTTTAACTATGAGAAGTGTATGCTAATTTTGGTGAATATCAAAAGGCAACTTAACGTAAGGTTTGTTGACTAAGTGTATTTATACTGTACTTACAGATAATTACAATTTCACATTTAAATGAAACATTTGATTAACAATCGTACTTCATGATTATGAGCCTTAATTAGACTAACTGCATTTGTAAAGTTGACCATTTGAATTTACATTCACAAAAATATAATTCAGTTTCCATAAGTGCTTGTTTAGGCTTGGGATTGGTGTTATTTTTGTCTTTAAATGCAGCGAGCGCTGAAGACGCTAGCAAGCATGTCTCAGATGTTGATGCGGGCAATGATGGGACGCAACAGACACTTAATCTCAATTTTAGTCCAGAAAATCGTAGCAAAATCCGCAAAGCTCTTGATGAGTACTCGCGGACTACAGATCCCGAACATAAGCAAATTGAAGAGCGCAAACGTAATATGCGTGAAAGCATCGAAGCGCGCTTTTTATCCATTGATAAAGATAATGATGGTTCAATTGATCGGCAAGAAGCGACAGAAAGTTTGCCTCAAGTGGCGAGGCATTTTAGCCAAGTCGATACTAATCAAGACGAAGTGATTACCCTTGATGAGTTGCAAGCCGCACAATCACGTTTTTTAGAGCACAGAAAAGCCGAAGAAGCTTTACTTGAAGCACAGAAGCAGCAAGAAGCCGATGCCGCTTTGCTTGCTAAGCGCAAAAGCAAACAAGCCATTAATAATACTCATAAAAGTGCACTTTAGGCCTACCGCTTTTAAGCATTAATTTAAGCTTTCTCTAGCAATTCCTTTTTTGTTCCATCTCAAATCCCCGTCCATATCTAGCCAATAACGAGCCCGTTAATGCGCACATCAAAAGTATTTAATGTAAGCCATTATTTTGGAACCTTTCATTGATGGCTATTGCCTGAGACCATGAGCCTAACACTAGAAATCACCGATAGTATTTTGCAAGTAGATGCAAAAAGCTGGGATGCTTTGGTAGCGAATATGCCGCTATTAAGCCACGCTTTTTTAAGCGCTCTTGAGGCATCACATTCGGTAGGAACAGGAACGGGTTGGCAGCCTTATCCTATGTTGGTGCGTGAGGGTGAGCAACTTGTCGGCGCTATGCCGCTCTATGTTAAATCACACTCATATGGGGAGTACGTGTTCGATTGGGCATGGGCCGAGGCCTATCAGCGTAGTGGTTTAAATTACTATCCAAAACTGCTTGCCGCTATTCCGTTCACGCCTATTACTAGCCAACGGTTGCTTGTAGCAGAGGTGGAAAATTCAAGTGAAATTCATTCCTTAATGGTGGATGCCATCACACACATTATGCTCAAACATCACCTTTCATCTGTACACGTTTTGTTTCCTGATGAAAGTTCTGCGGCTATTTTTAAAAATGCCGATTGGTTGCAACGCAATGGTGTGCAATTTAGATGGGAGAACGAAAATTTTAAAGATTTTGAAGATTTTTTAACTAGGTTAAGTCACGATAAACGTAAGAAAATACGACAAGAACGTAAAAAAGTAGCGACCTCTGGTGTGGTGTGTCAGCGTATTAAGGGTGCTGATGTGAGTCCGGAACAGTGGGATTTCTTCTACCAGTGTTACCAAAATACCTATGTAGAGCATCGCTCCACACCTTATTTAACGCCGGAATTTTTTCAAGAAATTGCGCAAAGCATGCCGCAGAATATTTTACTGGTACTGGCCTATCTGGATGGCGCGCCAATCGCCGGTGCTCTCAATATTTACGACCAAACCTCATTATATGGTCGCTATTGGGGCGCTATGCAATATGTACCGAACCTTCACTTTGAGTTGTGTTATTACCAAGCGCAGGAATTTTGCATCACTGAATCTATTCAGTATTTTGAAGGCGGCGCTCAGGGGGAGCATAAATTAGCACGCGGGTTTAAGCCTAGACCGACCTGCTCATTTCATAAGATTGCCCACACGGAGTTTGCTACAGCCATTGAAGATTTTGTCATTAGAGAATCGCAAGGCATCGCCATCTATACTAACGAGTTAGAGCAACGCCTTCCCTTTAAGTCAAACCCCACCCAAACATAAGTTTTGGACGCTATTTGTCTGTGATGCATATGGCTGTTAAAACGTATTTCAGCTAATGCATGTGACCCTCTTCCATTTGATGGACGGTAGCCTTTTTGTATCCCAGAATTGAAGGGTCAAGCATTCCAGTAATCATGGCAATATGCCCAAAAACCAAAAATAGAGCAACACAAATGGCGTGAACTTTTAACTTATGCTCATGAATTAGGCGTTTATTAACCAACCCTAATTCTTGCAGAGCAATCCAAATTAAAGGCAAACCGGCGATAACATAACTACCAACAGCAATAACATCGGCAGCGGATCTCCACTCCCCTGCCTGTGTAATCGGAATAACAGCATTAGTCATCATGTAAATGATGATGCCAATAAAGTAGATGCCAACACTAATACCTGCAAAACGATTGAGGTAGTAAGCGGAACCCTCAAACTTACGGGTAAAGAGTAAGTAAAGCTCTGTAATAGCTAAAGTCTCAGCTAAGATGACTGGGATAGCCATAAAAACAATCAAATTCCATGGCTGATTAGTAGCCAATAACTCCATGTAATGAGTCATGTTCATCGCGTTTCTCCAAAATTTCGTGGGCAGATGTCACAAAAATAGACTGGTAATACTCAATTAGGATATGCCCTTTGGGCAGGGGCGAATCTTATCTTATTGATTTATATAACTTTGCGCGTCTGAGACATAATAGCGGTTTTGGCAACAAAAAACCCGCAATTAAGCGGGTTTTTTGTACTTTTTGGACTGGTAGGTCCTGAAAGTGGTGGTGAAAGAGGGACTTGAACCCTCGACCCCAGGATTATGAATCCTGTGCTCTAACCAGCTGAGCTACATCACCATGTAATCTTTTAGCAAGGGCGCAATTCTAGTGTTTTAGGGGCAGGTTGTCAAAGGTAGTTTCTCTACCTAGCGACATAACACTGAAGCGCGCGTAGCTGAGTTTAATATTAAGCTCAGATTCCTATGTAATGGATTTAAACGTTAAATCTAAAGTGCATCACATCACCATCTTGCACGATGTATTCTTTACCTTCTAATCGCATTTTCCCCGCTTCTTTTGACCCTTGCTCACCTTTATTTTTTACGTATTCTTCAAAGGCAATGACTTCGGCACGAATAAATCCGCGCTCAAAGTCGGTATGAATGACACCAGCAGCTTGTGGTGCAGTTGCGCCTTTTTTCACTGTCCATGCGCGCACTTCCTGCACGCCTGCGGTGAAGTAAGTTTGTAAGCCAAGTAAATCATAAGTGGCACGAATTACTCGGTCAAGACCTGGTTCGCTTAACCCTAGTTCTGATAAGAATAGTGCTTTATCTTCATCTTCTAATTCAGCGATTTCAGATTCAATTTTTGCACATACCGCGACAACAGGCGCGTGCTCTTTAATTCCAAGCTCATTAAGTTTTTGCAATAATGGGTTGTTCTCAAAACCGTTTTCATCAACATTCGCTAGGTACATGACTGGCTTAACTGTAATTAAGCATAGGGGTTTAATGATTTGCAGTTCGTCATCATCTAGGCCTAGCGTACGCACAGCTTTAGCCTGATCTAAGCATGGCAGTACTTTTTCTAACACAGCCATGAGTGCAATTGCATCTTTGTCACCACTTTTAGCTTTTTTGCTTTCACGGTGCATGGTTTTATCAACCGTTTCCATGTCGGCTAGCGCCAGCTCAGTATTGATTACTTCAATATCCGACATAGGATCTACTTTGCCTGCAACATGGATCACATTACTATCTTCAAAGCAGCGCACAACATGCACAATGGCATCAGTTTCGCGAATATTAGCCAAGAACTTATTGCCCAGGCCCTCACCTTTAGACGCTCCAGCGACTAGGCCTGCAATATCTACAAACTCTACAATGGCTGGCTGAACACGCTGAGGTTTAACAATATCAATTAAAGGCTGCATACGCGTATCAGGCACTTCAACAATGCCCACGTTAGGTTCAATGGTGCAGAACGGATAGTTCTCCGCCGCAATCCCTGCCTTAGTAATGGCATTAAATAGGGTAGATTTTCCTACATTCGGTAAACCAACAATTCCGCACTTCATGTTTATTCTCTATTCATTTTTTAGTATGCAATTTTAACATTGCAGATTCAAAGTCCGCGCTTAACAACTGCGGCACAATGTTGATGCTGTCATCAATACAACTATTAATAAGTGTTTGCTCGTCTTTTAAAGCGGCTTTTAGCACGTAGTTAATGACTTCATTACGATCGCCAGGATGGCCTATACCAAGGCGAAGGCGCCAAAACTCTTTTGTACCGAGGGCTGCCGCAATGTCTTTAAGACCGTTGTGGCCGCCATGGCCGCCACCTTTTTTTAACTTCACGTTGCCAGGCGCTAAGTCTAGTTCATCATGTATGACCATGATTTGCTCGGGTGAAATTTTATAATAATTAGCTACTGCTGCAACGGCTTTGCCACTCGCATTCATAAAGGTAGTTGGTTTAAGTAGCCAGGTTTCGGCTCCCAAATCCAAGCTATTAGGATTCAAACTTGCACAATTTAATTTACCAGCAACACCATGAAACTTTGCCTCTAATGCCAGCCTACTACTAGTGCCCGCGACAAGTTGATCCACCCACCAAAAACCAGCGTTATGCCTAGTATTCGCGTACTTTTCACCTGGGTTGCCTAGGCCGACCAGTAACTTGATGCCGTTTACATTGATTGTGCTCATATAGTTATCTGTAAATAAAAAAACGCGCACTTAATCATAAAGCGCGCGTTATTTTTCACAAAGCTAAATTAACTAAAACTTAAGCTTCTGGAGTTGCTTCTGGAGTTGCTTCATCAGCTGCTTCTGAAACACCACCACGGGTTTTTGCAATAGATGCAACCGCAGCGTCATTGTTATGCGCTAATTGAACAAAAGAAACGCCTTTTGGCAATTTGAGTTGTGATAAGTGTACTGATTGACCAATTTCTAATGCAGCAAGATCAACTTCAATAAACTCAGGCAAATCTTTAGCTAAACAGCTTACATCCGCTTCAGTTAACACGTGAGCTACAATGCCGCCGCCAGTTTTAACGCCAGGTGCTACATCGCCGTTAACAAAGTGGAATGGCACTTTAACGTGAATTTTTTCTGTAGCACTTACACGTTGAAAGTCAATGTGTTGAATAGTGTTGCGAACTGGGTGCATTTGAAAGTCACGTAATAATACGTTTTCTTTCTTGCCACCAAGAATAAGAGTTAATACTGAAGCATGGAAAGCTTCATGGCGAAACTGTAGAAATAACTCTTTGTAGTTAATTTCAAGTGATAGGGCTTCTTTGCCACCACCATAAACGACACCTGGAACTGTGCCCGCGCGACGTAGACGGCGGCTCGCACCCGTACCTTTTAAGTCACGTATTACTGCATTGATTTCGATAGACATTTGCTACTCCTAAATTTACTACTTATTTACTACACTAAAGACTGCACACCGCGACCAGTATGCAGGGTTAAAAAATAATCTTTATTATTGGGGTTTAGTCCATAAACAATGAAGAAACAGAATCGCCACAGCTAATTCTACGTATCGTTTCTGCTAATAATTCAGCCGCACTTAATTGGCGAATTTTTTTACATTTAGCAGAATCAGGACCAAGTGCAATGGTGTTGGTCACGACTAGTTCATCTAATTCAGAGTTCATAATACGTTCAAAAGCGCTACCCGATAACACTGGGTGTGTGGCATAGGCCACTACTTTTTTGGCGCCATGTTTCTTTAATGCTGCGGCTGCTTCACATAGTGTGTTTGCAGTATCGACCATGTCATCCATAATCACACAGGTGCGGCCAGCTACATCACCAATAATATTCATTACCTTAGCCACATTTGGCTTAGGACGACGTTTATCGATAATGGCTAAATCGGAACCTAGTTGTTTAGCACATGCACGCGCACGAACTACACCGCCAACATCAGGTGAAACGACCATTAAATTTTCATGATTTTGTAGCAATAAGTCGGCCAACAAAATTGGTGTTGCGTAGATGTTATCTACCGGAATATCAAAGAAGCCTTGGATTTGATCAGAGTGCAAATCCATTGTTAGTAATCGATTGACACCTACGCCAGTTAACATGTTAGCGACTACTTTTGCTGTAATTGCAACCCGTGCTGAACGTGGACGACGATCTTGTCGTGAGTATCCAAAGTAGGGGATTGCAGCAGTAATACGACCAGCAGATGAGCGGCGAAGCGCGTCTACCATGACCATTACTTCCATTAAGCTGTCGTTGGTAGGGTGACTGGTTGATTGCAACACGAATACGTCGCGACCACGGACGTTCTCAAGTAATTCTACAGTGATTTCGCCATCACTAAATCTACCTACATGTGCGCGGCCAAGTTCAATGCCTAAGTGGGTGGCAACTTCTTGCGCAAGCACCGGGTTAGCATTGCCCGTAAAGACCATCAAGTTGCCGTTAGACGCCGCCATTTGATTCCCTATAAAGCGAGGTGTAGCACCTGCTTAAAACTATCAATAAAAGCTTACTAAAAACAAAAGCGTGTAAATCTTCAAAATCTACACGCTTTTACAAAAATTTGGCTGAGGAGGAAGGACTCGAACCTTCGGATGCTGGGATCAAAACCCAGTGCCTTAACCAACTTGGCGACTCCCCAATATATAATCAACAAGTTTAAATCTTACATTTAACTGCAGTATTCAAACAAAGGGTGCTGACTCAACCCTTTTGCTACAAAACCCCGTACATCATTAGGTTTTTGATCGCATATTTCAGTTGCAATGTTCGCACTCGATACTTCTAAAAACACTGAAGCACCAGAACCGCTCATACGCGCATCACCAAATTTCTTAAGCCAAGACAAGCAGGCTAAAACTGGAGGATATTCATTACAAACGACCTGTTCAAGTTGGTTTGTAAATGCAGCATTGATATTACCTAATGCTGGATTTCCAGAACTTGATTTAGCCATCCCTGAAAAGTCCGACATTGTCTTAGGAATCGAGTTTTTTGTCAATTGCTTATTGGCAAATATTTGCTGGGTTGATACATGGGCATCAGGTGTCAGCACCACATAGTAAGCCTCATGTAATACTATGCTTTGCAATTGTTCTCCCACACCCTCAGCCCAAGCATTTTTGCCAAAGATAAAAACGGGCACATCAGCACCTAATTGCAAGCCTAGTGACAATAGTTCCTGACGGCTTAAATTGAGTTGCCACAAGCGATTTAAGGCTAATAATACAGTAGCAGCATCTGAACTACCCCCACCTAAACCACCACCCATAGGGATATTCTTTTCAACCGCAATTTCCACTCCCATGGCGCACTTTGTGTATTGCTGTAATAGCTTAGCTGCCCTTATGCATAAATCTTCGGCCTCAGGCACGCCAGCAATGTCATTCACGCGCTTAATAAGGTTGGTAGAAGTTGGTTTGAGGTGAATAGTGTCGTAAAAATCTAGAAGGCAGAAAACGGTTTGTAGTAGATGGTAACCGTCAGCACGCTGACCTGTGATGTGCAAAAATAGATTAATCTTTGCAGGTGCTAGGAATGATTGAAAGCCCTTCATGGCTTAAATTTTAACATATTCTGCTGTCTATCAACCCATCCATCTAGTCGAAAAAAAAGAGCCTACGGCTCTTTTTTGTAAAACGATACGGCGCAAGCTTATTTCAATACACGGTTTCTGTATTCGCCTGTGCGGGTATCAATTTCAATCTTGTCACCTGTGCTACAAAACAATGGCACTGGAATTTCAAAGCCAGAGGCAATTTTAGCTGGTTTCATTACTTTACCTGACGTGTCACCTTTAACTGCTGGCTCAGTATAAGTAATTTCTCTCACTACAGAGTTGGCTAACTCTACAGAGATAGGCTTTTCATTGTAAAAGCGTATATCTACCGGCATACCGTCTTCAAGGTACGGAAGTACGTCAGTCATATATTCGCCGTCAACATCAAATTGATTATAGTCAGCGTCCATAAAAACATAAGATGGGTCAGCGAAGTATGAGTAAGTCACTTCTTTCTTCTCAAGCACGACTAATTCAAATTTATCACCAGCGTTATAAATGCTTTCGCTAGGCGCTTCAGTCAGTAGGTTTTTGAACTTCATTTTAACTACAGCTGAAGTACGGCCTGATTTATTGTATTCTGCTTTAACGATAACGAGCGGGTCGCTACCAATCATGATCACGTTACCAACGCGTAGTTCTTGTGCTGTTTTCATAGGTTGCCTTGCTAAATTAAGTGTTAGTTAAATTTCATGCGTGTTGATAAACGTATTAAGCACGCTAAAGCCGCGCATTATACCTGACTATTCCTTAAATTTTCACTAAAAATCACCAGCTTAGTTGCAAGGTCAGACTGTTGCGCTAGGGTGTTGGCTCGATGCTGGGCATATCCGCGTAAGGCAGGCAGTTGGTTAATCAAGCTTTGCCATAACGTTTTATCTGGATTAGTCATACTGTATAGATCGGGGTCACCAGAGGACCAGTCGAGGGATGCTCGGCTCAACAGATCCTGCATTTCTACACTTGCGTATTCAGCATAAGCCGCTAAAAAGGCCTGCATTTTTTTGAGATGTACCGCATCGGCTTGCCAGTATGGCTGCCAAACAAATGGTTTTCCAGCCCAAATTGCACGTATCCAACTATCTTCACCGCGTACAAAATTGAAATCACACGCCCACAGTAAGTGATCGTAGTCAGCTTGACTTAAAAAAGGAAGCAGATGCACGTTAAGCTTATCTTGTTGCAATAGTAAGCGGCTAGCATCAGTTTTAATTTGCGTACAGTCGGCAAACGCGGTGGACCATTGACTAACGTCTCCATTAAAGGGCATGACGACATGAATGGTTTGCTCAATGCTAGCCAAAGCTGCAAATAGGTTGCGAATATTGGCTTGCGGATAGCAAAATAAGGATATCTTGATGGCACTGTCTAGGATCGAATGATCTAGCCCCAAGCGGTTCCAAAAGGCCGCCTGTTTATCTGCAGAGCCTAAAAATGCATCACGCGTTGCAAGCAGATGTCGCTCACGCAACAAACCTCCAGTATCTGGAAAAAATCCCGGAAAGAAAAAGTGCTTATTAACGCCAAGCATGGGTTGCGGTGATATTTGGGCATGGAAGTCGCTCACCCAAGGTTCGGCAGAAAGATATTCTAGGTTAATCCAAACGCTCTGATGTGCTGCTAACTGTTGGCTGTAGGTTTCTGGTAGTTCGCAACCAAAGGTTGCAATAACCACTTGTGCTGGCGTAACACTTACATTTGGCCAAGGACAAATTTCCACACCATTGACCATTTGTGAAGTTTGATTCAAGTTTAGTGTGGAAATGAGATGCCGCGCGGCAACTATGTCATCAATAAATAAGCGCACCTGCAAGCCATGTTCGTGGACTAGTTGCTGACTTAAGCGCCAGCATATGCCTATGTCGCCATAATTATCGACTACACGGCAAAACACGTCCCAGTGATGGGTTTTAGCCATCACTTAGGTTGCTGGGCTGGGACATCGGGTGCTTCATACTGCACCCCGATGATTTCATACTGCTCTTCACCTGCCGGTGCAATGACTTTAATGACATCGCCTATTTGTTTGCCCAGCATGGCGCGTGCTAACGGTGAAACCCAACTGATATATCCTAGTGAGGGTTCGAGTTCATCTTGACCAACGATGCGGTAGGTATGCTCACTATTGTCTTTTAGCGCAAATAAAGTGACCCAAGCACCGAAAAATACTTTTTCTAAACCTTGTTGGCTTGCTGGGTCCACAATGACAGCAGCATCCATGCGTTGCATTAAAAATCGTAAGCGGCCATCGATTTGGCGTAAGCGTCTCTTACCGTAAATATAGTCACCATTTTCGCTTCGATCGCCGTTGCCTGCAGCCCATGAAACGACGCGCACCACTTCTGGCCGCTCAACTTTGAGTAGCTGCTGAAACTCAGCCTCTATGCGGGCGTGGCCTTGTGGCGTAATGTAGTTTTTTTGATCAGCCATAGCTTTTTAATGGCATTAATTAATCATTACTTTGATTTTGTAACACCTGAATATTTTCAACGAAGTAAGCGGTTTCGCCAAAGCAGGTGGAAGGGATACCTTTATGTTCTTTATAGTCAATCTTGACGCGTTTGCCCATAGAGGCATTTATTTTTTTAGCGACATTGTCATCACGCACCGTGAATTGGAACTTCTCGGCTTGGGTGCCTGGCATCGAGACCAAGATAAGCTCTCCTTCCCAGGTTTTACATAGATAGCCCTTGTTTGAAAACTTTTGCACATAGCCTGCGCGCTCGCCTGATGAGTACACCCAAGTTAAACTGCCCCAGGTATAAAATGCCAATAAGCACAAAGCGAACAGCATCAACCCGAGCAAATATTTTAATGCGCGCAAGGCATAAGCATTCATGACTGACCTTAATCTTTTTATGAGGGTGAAATGTAATGCGAATTGTAGCCGACTTTAATGCGTAGGAATGTCCCATTCGTCAATGAGTATTTTGAGAGTTAAATTTTCACTGTGCAGAACTATTTTACTTGGCAGTAAATGTCCATTTTGCATGCTATAGCGGTCATAACTTATTAGCCAGCCATCTTGTTGTAAGCTTGTTATTAAACCGTGACCATCCAAGCTGAGGGCTTCAATCGGAGTGCTGTGGGGTTGCCCAAGCGACCAGTCGGCAAGTCCTTTTAAAGGTAGTCGCCAACCCAGCAAATTTTGGGTTAAGGATTCTGCGTCGACTGCCGACTGAATGTGGCCATTGACGTCGGTCAGTGTGACGCCATCTGCATTCTTTTGCATCCTAGCAACTTGCCCCCCAAGTGGAGAGAAAAGTGCGATTTCGTCCTGATTGGTATTGTGTTGCCAATGCAGACTACCTGAAAATCCTTTACCCTCAGTTTGCACACCAATGCGCGCTTGCAGGCTGAAGGTCTCAATACCAGCATTGTCTTGTAAATGTTGTTGATATAGCGATTGCGCTTGGCCCTGATTGACAGTTGGGGTCGCTGGAATGCTGACGCAGCCTTGCATAAGTGCAACATAAGCAAACACAAGGCTGATGCGGGCTAAATACATACTTGATGAATCAATTAAGATTTAAATTTGTTGCTGGTAGTCAGCAACACTTCATTCTCAGGGTTGGCAATCAATGCATCACGCCAGATTTTGGCTGCCTCCTCGCGCGCCCCTTTTTGCCAAAGCACTTCGCCTAAATGCGCTGCAATTTCAGGATCCGCATTGAAGTTATAGGCTTGCTGTAAATAATCGATGGCTTTGTCTAAATTACCTTTACGGTAATAGGCCCAACCTAGACTATCCAAAATGTAGTGGTCGTTCGGGCTAATACTTAACGCTTTTTCAATTAATTTAATCGCTTCATCTAGCTTAATATTGCGGTCTGCAAATGAATAGCCTAGTGCATTATAGGCGGCAGCAAAGTCAGGTTTTGCGCTAATGGCTTTACGAAGTTCAGACTCTAAAATATCGTACTTATGTAAACGTTCTGCCGCTAAAGCGTAGTCATAAACTAACTCTGCGGTATTGGGTAGGTTTGCAACAGCTTTATCCAACAAATCAAATGCTTCTTGGTCTCTTTTTACTTTGCCTAGTAGGCCGGCTTGTGCCTGAATCACAATAATCTGTTGCTCGGCATTTAGGTCCTCTAGGGCGTCTAGTTTATCAATAGCCTTATCGACAGATTGAGTGCGAGCGATTACATTGGCCAAATCGATTTGTGCTTCCAAATAGCGGGGGCCACTCTGTATCTTGCTATACCAACTTAACGCTACGTCATCATGGTTGAGTTTTTCTGCTGTTTGCGCCAGATAAATGTAAAGTTGATCAACATCTTTGAAATCCAAGTCTAATGCTTGCTGAAAGTAGCTTTCTGCAGCGACATAATCACTAGATTGATAAGATAGTAAGCCTAGTATTGCCGGTACTTCTGGACTTTTATTCGCATTTTTAATAATTAATGGATATTCTTTTTTGGCTTCAGCATAGCGTTTTTGACTCACCAAAAGCTTAGCCATATTAATACGGATTTCATTGGCAGTTGGGTCTTGCTTAAGAAATTTTTGATAAAAATCTAATGCTGCTTGTGGCGATTTGATGAATAAAATTTGACCCTTAAGCAGTGCCGCTATAGACCAGCCTGGTTTAAGTGTTTCAGCGGCATTCAGTGCTTCTAGTGCGAGCTCGTTTTGACCTGCAGACCACGCAGATTGAGCAACGGCAAAATGTGCTTCAGCTAATTTTGGGTAGGGTTTTGCAAGAGACTGCACCAAGCTCAATATGCCTTCTTTATCGCTACTTCTACTCAGTAAGACATTTAGGTATAAAAATCCTCCTGCCCTAGTTTCTTCTTTGACCAATAATTTAGCTAAGAATGGCTCGGTGTCTTTAAGCTTGCCAGTTGCAATAAGCATTTCACTGACAGCTTGCTGGGCTTCAGTTGAGGTGGGGTCAAGTTCAGACCATAGCTTGACTGCTGGTATGGCTAAGCTTGGAATGTTGGCGTACACGGCAATTTTAGCCGCACGCTCGGCTAGACGTGGGTCTCTTTCTGCTTTGGCTAATTCGTAAAATATGCTAGCTGAGGCCACTAAGTCGCCACGCTGTCCAGCAACTTCACCTACTAAATACTTGTAAATAAAGTCACTGCTGAGGTCGTTTTTTTCTATAGCAGCAACATTAGTATCAGCTCGTTTGAGCTTATCTTTAGTGGCACAAGCACTGAGGCTTAGGGCGCTAAGCGAGATGCACGCAGCTAGCATGGTTATGCCTAATGCTGAGCGCAATTCAGTGCGCGTGTGTTTTATATGGGAATTGTTAATTAGTGCTGATGATGTATTTAGTTGCATATGTTTTTTTAATGACTTTAAAAAGTGTGGTTATTTGAGGTAACTAAAAAGCTGGCTACAGACCAATATATATTTAATCTAAAGTTAAGCATGATGAAAGGTTTAACTCCGTAAGATCAGCATCTATTTCTTAGTCCGTGACAGTCGTCGCAAGTTCCTACATAATCACGCATTGACTATAACGTATGTCCATAAAAAATTCCATCGCTTAAGTTTTAGATGGGTTTTATAATGCG